>NZ_JBEYXH010000008.1:0-232912 GCF_040644755.1 Streptomyces sp. NPDC046887 | reverse complement strand
GCGTCGGCGTCCTCGACGTAAAGACGGAGGAAGCCAGGAGTCGGCGGCCACTCCGGCCGCGCGTCGAACATCAGCACCACTGAATCGCCGATCCGTACCTCCGCATGCTCGATGGCCCCGTCCTTGCCCGCAAGGCACGCGAGCTCCTCCGCGCCGAAGGCCCTCTTCATGTAGTCGATAAGCTGCACCGTGTCGCGCGAGATGATCCACGGCGTCACGGTGTGGTAGCCCTGGGGAACCGGCTTGACGGACATCTGACTGCCTCCTGGGGTGCGAGTGCCTCAACGCGCTGATGACGCTAGACGCCTTTTAGGTCACTTACTGTCCTAGAAGATCCCGATGGATAGGGATCTCGCGAACGGGCCAGCCAGACATAGGACTTGATCGTCTAGGAGACCTCCAGGGCCTCGGCCCGTCGCTCAAGCTCAGTCGCGATGGCGTCCCACTCCGGGCCGTGCAGCCACAGGCTGGAGGCGGCCTCCCGCAGCAGGGCCGGGTCGTCGGGGCGCTGGAGGAGCGCCAGGCGGTAGGCCAGGTTGCGCACCCAGACGGGGAGGTGGCCGTCGACCACATGCGGGCAGAGTTCGCGCAGCATGGCGAGCACCGCGTCCGCGTCGGCGAACGTCAACTCCTCGATGAAGTAGTGCTCCAGGTGTTTGAGCCCACACTCCGGCGTGGGCCGGTACTCGTCTCCGTAGAGGCATCGGGCGTGCTCGGTGAGGCTGCTGTGCATGGAGGGGAGCCTACGGCCGCCACGCCGTAGCCCGCCCCCGCCCTGCCTCCTTCCGCACTCCCCCGTCCTCCGTCATCCTCCGGGCATGACCACTCACGGGAGAGACCTCGGGAGACATCCCGGACGCGCGGCCCGGCGGCTGACCGCCCTCGCCCTCGGCCTCGCGGTCACCGCGCTCCTCGGCACCGGCGCCGTGCCCGCCGGGGCGGGCCCCTCGGACGGCGGGCTGAAGGGGGCCCTGGACACCATCCTCAGTGACCCCCGGCTGGACGGCGGCGGGGTGAGCGTCGTCGTGGCGGACGCGGCCACCGGGGCCACCCTCTACCAGCGCAACGGCACCGACCGGCTGATGCCCGCCTCCAACACCAAGATCGCCACCTCGCTGGCGGCGATGGGGGTCCTCGGCCCCGATCACCGGTTCAGCACGGATGTGCTGGGCGAGGGGCGGCGGACCGGCGGCACCCTGCGCGGGGATCTGTATCTGCGCGGTACGGGGGACCCGACCGTCCTCGCGGCCGACTACGACAGGCTGGCGGCCGGGGTCGCGGCGGCGGGAGTACGGCGGGTGACCGGGCAACTGGTCGCCGACGACACCCGGTTCGACGCCAACCGGCTGGGCCGCTCCTGGGCGGCGGACGACGAGTCCTCGTACTACTCCGCCCCCATCTCGGCGCTCACCCTGGCCCCGGACACCGACTACGACGCGGGGACGGTGGTGGTGGAGGTGACGGCGGGCAGCGAACAGGGCGCCCGGCCTCGGGTGCGGCTGACGCCCGCCGACGGGGGCGTACGGGTGGCCAACCGGGCCACGACCGGGGCGGGCGGAACGGCGAACACACTGACCATGGAGCGGGAGCATGGGACGAACACCATCGCGGTCACCGGTTCTCTGCCGCTGAAGGCCGCCACCGTCAAGGAGTGGATCACCGTCCAGGACCCGACCCGCTACGCGGCCACCGTGTTCGCGGCGGCGCTGGCCCGGCACGGCGTACGGGTGGAGGACGGACTGCGGACAGGAAAGGCCACCCCCGCCACCGCCAGACCGCTCGCCACCCACCGCTCCATGCCGCTGCGCGAGTTGGTGCGGCCGTTCATGAAGCTGTCCAACAACATGCACGCGGAGGCGCTGACCAAGGCGATGGGGTACCAGGCCACCGTGCGGGCGGGGAACTGGGGGGACGGGCTGGCGGCGGTGGGGAGTTATCTGAAGCGACAGGGGGTGGACACCGGGACCATCCGGCAGGTGGACGGGTCGGGGCTGTCGCGGATGAACCTGTTCCCGGCCGCCCAGCTGTCGAAGCTGCTGCTGGCCGTCCAGGACGAGCCGTGGTTCGGGGACTGGTACGCGGCCCTGCCGGTGGCCTGCGCGCCGGACCGGGCGGAGGGCGGCACGCTGCGGACCCGGATGTGCGGCACCCCGGCGGCGCTGAACGCGCATGCCAAGACGGGCTCGTTGACCGGCGCCTCGGCGCTGTCCGGGTATGTGACGGACAAGGCCGGGCGGAAGCTGGTCTTCTCCGTGGTGCTCGCCGACTATCTGGCGTCCTCGGTGAAGAGCGTGGAGGACGCGGTGGTGGTGACGCTGGCCGGGTCGGATACGGGGGCGGGGATCGTGAAGGCCGCGAGGCCGGAGCGTACGCGGACGGCCCCCGCGCCCGCCGATGTGGAGTGCTCCTGGCGGAAGCCAGCCCGCTGCTGACCGGCCGAGGGTACGGCGAAGGGGCCGCCCCGGGAGTACCGGGGCGGCCCCTTCGGACCTTCACAGCGTCAGACAAGCAGGCGCTTGCTCACGCCTCCTTGGAGAGGTTCGGGCCGGGGCCGCCGGCCGCCTCGATGGGCGGGGCGTCCGGGAGGGCCGTCTTCTCCTCGCCGCGGAAGGTGAACTTCTTCTCCTCACCCTCGCCCTCGGTGTCCACGACCACGATGTGACCGGGGCGCAGCTCGCCGAAGAGGATCTTCTCGGAGAGGTGGTCCTCGATCTCCCGCTGGATGGTGCGGCGCAGCGGCCGGGCGCCGAGCACCGGGTCGTAGCCGCGCTTGGCCAGCAGGTTCTTGGCGTCACCGCTGAGCTCGATGCCCATGTCGCGGTCCTTCAGACGCTCGTCCACCTTGGCGATCATCAGGTCGACGATCTGGATGATGTCTTCCTGGCTGAGCTGGTGGAACACGACCGTGTCATCGACTCGGTTGAGGAACTCGGGCCGGAAGTGCTGCTTCAGCTCTTCGTTGACCTTCGCCTTCATCCGGTCGTAACCGGTCTTGACGTCGCCCTGGGCCGCGAAGCCGAGGTTGAAGCCCTTGGAGATGTCCCGGGTCCCGAGGTTGGTCGTCATGATGATGACCGTGTTCTTGAAGTCCACGACCCGGCCCTGGGAGTCGGTCAGCCGACCGTCCTCCAGGATCTGGAGCAGGGAATTGAAGATATCGGGGTGGGCCTTCTCGACCTCGTCGAAGAGGACGACGGAGAACGGCTTGCGGCGCACCTTCTCGGTGAGCTGGCCGCCCTCCTCGTAACCCACGTATCCGGGCGGGGAGCCGAAGAGGCGGGAAACGGTGTGCTTCTCGCTGAACTCCGACATGTCGAGGGAGATCATCGCGTCCTCGTCGCCGAAGAGGAATTCGGCGAGCGTCTTGGACAGCTCGGTCTTACCGACACCGGACGGGCCGGCGAAGATGAACGAGCCACCCGGGCGCTTGGGGTCCTTCAGACCGGCGCGGGTACGGCGGATCGCCTGCGACAGGGCCTTGATGGCGTCCTTCTGGCCGATGACGCGCTTGTGGAGCTCGTCCTCCATGCGCAGCAGCCGCGAGGACTCCTCCTCGGTCAGCTTGAAGACCGGGATGCCGGTGGCGGTGGCCAGGACCTCGGCGATCAGCTCGCCGTCGACCTCGGCCACGACGTCCATGTCGCCGGCCTTCCACTCCTTCTCCCGCTTGGCCTTCGCGGCGAGGAGCTGCTTCTCCTTGTCGCGCAGGGACGCGGCCTTCTCGAAGTCCTGCGAGTCGATCGCGGACTCCTTGTCGCGGCGGACGCCGGCGATCTTCTCGTCGAACTCGCGCAGGTCCGGCGGCGCGGTCATCCGGCGGATGCGCATCCGGGAGCCGGCCTCGTCGATCAGGTCGATCGCCTTGTCCGGCAGGAAGCGGTCCGAGATGTACCGGTCCGCCAGGGTGGCGGCCTGGACGAGGGCCTCGTCGGTGATGGAGACCCGGTGGTGGGCCTCGTACCGGTCGCGCAGACCCTTGAGGATCTCGATGGTGTGCGGCAGCGACGGCTCGGCGACCTGGATGGGCTGGAAGCGGCGCTCCAGCGCGGCGTCCTTCTCCAGGTACTTGCGGTACTCGTCGAGCGTGGTGGCGCCGATGGTCTGGAGCTCACCGCGGGCCAGCATCGGCTTGAGGATGCTGGCGGCGTCGATCGCGCCCTCGGCGGCACCCGCACCCACCAGGGTGTGGAGCTCGTCGATGAACAGGATGATGTCGCCGCGGGTGCGGATCTCCTTGAGGACCTTCTTCAGGCGCTCCTCGAAGTCACCGCGGTAGCGGGAGCCGGCGACCAGCGCGCCCAGGTCGAGGGTGTAGAGGTGCTTGTCCTTGAGGGTCTCGGGCACCTCGCCCTTGACGATGGCCTGCGCCAGGCCCTCGACGACCGCCGTCTTGCCGACGCCGGGCTCGCCGATGAGGACCGGGTTGTTCTTGGTGCGGCGGGACAGCACCTGCATGACCCGCTCGATCTCCTTCTCGCGCCCGATGACCGGGTCGAGCTTGGATTCGCGGGCCGCCTGGGTGAGGTTCCGGCCGAACTGGTCGAGGACCAGGGAGGTGGAGGGGGTGCCCTCGGCGGGACCGCCGGCGGTGGCCGCCTCCTTGCCCTGGTATCCGGAGAGCAGCTGGATGACCTGCTGCCGCACCCGGTTGAGATCGGCGCCCAGCTTCACCAGGACCTGGGCGGCGACGCCCTCGCCCTCGCGGATCAGGCCGAGCAGGATGTGCTCGGTGCCGATGTAGTTGTGGCCGAGCTGGAGGGCCTCGCGGAGCGACAGCTCCAGGACCTTCTTGGCACGGGGCGTGAAGGGGATGTGGCCGGACGGGGCCTGCTGGCCCTGGCCGATGATCTCCTCCACCTGCTGGCGGACCGCCTCGAGCGAAATCCCGAGGCTCTCCAGGGCCTTAGCGGCGACACCCTCACCCTCGTGGATAAGGCCCAGGAGGATGTGCTCGGTGCCGATGTAGTTGTGGTTGAGCATCCGGGCTTCTTCCTGAGCCAGGACGACAACCCGCCGCGCGCGGTCGGTGAACCTCTCGAACATCGTTAATCGCTCCTCAGAGCGGTCAGGCAGTAAGGGGTCGGTCCCCTCCCTGTCCTTCCGCAGCTTAGTCCCGCAAGCGGGGACCGCTCATTCCAACTGCCGACACCCGTCGATGGCCTCCTGACCCGAACGCCGACAAATGCTCCAACCCGATGGTGCGAGACGATGTTCCCGCAGGCCAGACAGATACCCGCAACGGCAGTACGCCGAGCGCGAACGTGAGACGCCGCTGGCTGCGTGTCGCCCCTCCCCACAAGGGATGTCTTACCCGCATCGTCTGACAGTCCATGCGATGTACCCCGGTTCCCTCAGCTAAGGGCGAACACCCTTGCGCCCCCTCACTCACATGAGTGCCACTCTGACACGTACGGCGGGCGACCACCCGAACACCCTGCGTAGCCTGGCGAGATGGTCGTGGACATGGTCGTGAACTCCGTCATCGGGCCCGGGGTGGAGGGTCATCCGCCGGTGGCACATGCCGCGGGCGTGTGTCCGCCGCTCGCACGGGCCGTCGGCGTGTGTCCGCCGCTGGTGCGGGCCGTTCCGGTGCCGCGTCCGCGCCGGGGGGAGGCTCCGGGAACGGCGTGGGCGGCCGGGGGGCGGGAGGTGGCGCGGTGGTACGCGGGGCGGCTCGGCTGGGAGGTGGCGGTCGGCGCCGACGGAGGCGGGGCGCGGCTGGTGACCGGGGTGTGCTTCGACGTACTGGAGCTGCCGGCCGAGGCGGGGCACGCGGTGCTGCGGCTGCTGGGCGGCGGACGGCCGGGGTGGCCGGTGGCGGTCGCCGGGGAGCGAATGCGGATGCTGGTCGCACCGGGCGGGGCGGAGGAGCTGCCGGCCCTGCTGGACTGGCTGGAGTGGCGCGGCATCACGCTGGACCTGGCCGCGCTGGGCGCCGGGGGTCTGATGGACGCCCCGTTGCCGCCGGGATGGGCCGCCGGGCCGCAGGGCGGCCGGAACCGGAGCGCGGTGCCCGGGGGGCGGTGGCTGCGGCCGCCGCTGCCGGGGGCGGCGCTGGAGCGGGTGCTGCCGGCCGTGCCCGGTACGCCGGGCGGCCCCGGGCGGCCGGGCGGCGCGGCGGCAGCTGGTGACGGCGCCCCCTGCCTCGTACGCCTGGTGGCCGCGGCCGCCGCGGAGTGCCACCGGGTCCGGTGCGGGCGGCACCGGCGGCCCGGGGCGGAACCGGCCGGGTGGCCGGCTCAGCCGTTCGCAGCCTCGTAGGCCTGCTTGACGGTCGCCGGGACGCGGCCGCGGTCGTTGACCTCGTAACCGTTCTCCTTCGCCCACGCGCGGATCTTCGCGGTGTCCGGGCTGCCGCCGGACGCCGTCGCCACGCGGGCCTTGCCGCGGCCGGTCGCCGAGCGTCCACCGGTGCGGCGGCCGCCCTTGGTGTACGGCTCCAGCAGACCGCGGAGCTTGTCCGCGTTCGCGGTGGTGAGATCGATCTCGTAGGACTTGCCATCCAGAGCGAACGTCACCGTCTCGTCCGCCTCGCCGCCGTCGAGGTCGTCGACAAGAAGGACCTGAACCTTCTGTGCCACCGGATTTCCTTTCATCGAAAAAGCAGTACGCGGAAAGGAAACCGCTTTTCCGGCGAAAACACAAACCCCTGGGAGAGGTTCAGTTCCCCGACAGTGCGGGAAAGGTGCGCGTTTCGGACATTCGGCCAGGGGATGCCGGGCCCGGGGGCTTCCGGGAGGGTTCCGGGAGGCTTCCCCGGGGTTCCCAGGAGGTTCCTGTCAGAGGTGCAGCAGCATACGGCTGTTCCCCAGGGTGTTCGGCTTCACCCGTTCGAGACCGAGGAACTCGGCGACGCCTTCGTCATAGGAGCGGAGGAGCTCGCTGTAGACATCTCCGTCCACCGGAGTCTCACCGATCTCCACGAAGCCGTGCTTCGCGAAGAAGTCCACTTCGAAGGTGAGGCAGAATACCCGCCGCACGCCCAGCCAGCGGGCTGTATGCAACAACTTGCCCAGCAGCCGGTGGCCTACTCCGGCTCCCAGGAAGGAGGGGTCCACGGCGAGAGTGCGCACTTCCGCGAGGTCTTCCCACATCACATGCAGTGCGCCGCAGCCGACGACCGCGGCGTCCTCGTCGCGTTCGGCGACCCAGAACTCCTGGATGTCCTCGTAAAGGGTCACGTTGGCTTTGTCGAGCAGGATGCCGTCGGTGACGTAGGAGTCGAGGAGTCTCCGGAGCGCCGGTACGTCGGTGGTGCGGGCACGGCGCACCGTGACGGCTTTCCCGCCTGCGGCGGCCGGACGGGCAGGGGGGCGCTGGCTGGTCGACATGGCTGGACGCTATCGCCCTTCGGCACTCCCCAGGCCGCCGGGCTCTCCGCCTTCTCCGGCGCCTTCCCCTTCCTCGGGGGCGGGGGCGCTTTCCGGGGCGTCCCGCTGCACGATACGGATCGCGTCCTGGAGGAACTGCCGCTGCTCGGCGGACATCATGCCGAAGAAGGCGACCAGCGCGGCCGCCGGGTTGTCGCTCTTGGACCAGGCCTCGTTCATCAGAGCCGCCGAGTAGGCGGCGCGGGTGGAAACCGCCGTATAGCGGTAGGCACGGCCGGAGACCTCCCGGCGCACCCAGCCCTTCTGATGGAGGTTGTCCATCACGGTCATCACCGTGGTGTAGGCGATGGGCCGTTCCCGCTGGAGGTCTTCCAGGACTTCCCGCACGGTGACCGGGCGGTTCCATTGCCAGACGCGTGTCATCACGGCGTCTTCGAGGTCTCCCAATGGGCGCGGCACAGCACCCACCATAGTTGGACAATTCGGGCCTATGGCTTATTGACCGGGAGAGGGGTCCGGGCGCGGCCGGGGAGAGCACCGGAAGGGGGCGCGGCACCGGATGCGCGAAAAGGGCGTACGACGGCGGGATGGTCGTACGCCCTCGGGGGGGGAGGGCCCAGGGGCCCGCCGGGTCAGCCGCGGCCGGTGGCGGCGGTGCCGTCGGCCTGCTGGGTCAGCTACGGCCGGGGGCGGCGGCGCCGTCGGCCTGCCGGGTCAGCTACGGCCGGGGGCGGCGGCGCCGTCGGCCTGGTGGGCGGCCTCGGCGCGGGCGAGCGCGGCGTCCACCGCGGCGTCCTCCTTGGCCTTGTTCGGTCCGCCCTGGCTCTTGACGATCGTCACGACGAGGCCGATGAAGAACGCGGCCATCACGACGGGGGGCAGGAGCGCGGATACGTAGTCCATGCGACCAGGGTAGCCCCGGCTATCCGGCCACCCGGCGGTCGGGGCGGCGCTCCGGCGGCGGGGCGTCCGGGCGGCGCCGGGGCGGGAAGACCTCGGTGGGCTTGGGCACCGGACGGCCCGGCGGGGTGGGCGAGGGGCGGTCCGGCTGCGGCGCGGGCGGCGCCGGGCGGGGCTTGGACTCCTCGTCGTCAGACCCGGCCGCGCCCGAAGGAGCCGCACCGGCCGCGACCGAGGCGGACCGGCCGCCGGGGAGGGCCCGCAGCGGAGAGCGCGGGCCGGGGGTGACATGCCGCCCGGCGAGGCGGGCGCGGAGCGAGTGCTCGGCCAGCACCCGGCAGCGCTCCAGCAGGGCCGCCGCGGCGGGCCGGTGGCGCAGTGCGCGCAGGGCGGCCAGATCGTCGGGGCACGGGTCGTACCCGGCGGCCAGGGCGTCGCGCAGCAGGTCCAGGTAGCCGGCCGCCGAGCCGGGCAGCGCGGCCCGGTAGCGCCCCAGGTCGGCGAGGACGAACTCCCGCATCCGGTCGGCCTCGCGGACCGCCTCCGCCACGGTGCCGGCGAGGCGGAGGCAGTCCTGCACGTCTTCGTCGGCGAGCGGCGCGGGATGGAGGGCGTGGCTGAGGGCGCGGCGGAGCACCCGCAGCTCCTCCGGCGCGAAGGCCAGTCCGCCGCGGGGTCCGTGGGGGGTGGGCATGGGCCGACGATACGCGCCCGCTGGGACAAACCGCCTGAACTGCGGCGTTGGCGGGCGCGTTGCCCACCCGGGCTCCGGGAGGGTCACATACGGGAGATGTTGCGCTCGTAGACCAGGCGGAGGCCGATCAGAGTGAGCCAGGGCTCGTGCTCGTCGATCTCCTCGGCGTCCCCGAGCACCATCGGGGCGAGGCCGCCGGTGGCGATGACGGTGATGTCGTCGGGGTCGCCGTGCGGGCCGGCCAGTTCGCGCTTCATCCGGCGCACGATGCCGTCCACCTGGCCGGCGAAGCCGAAGACGATGCCGGACTGCATGGCCTCCACGGTGCTCTTGCCGATCACGCTGCGCGGGCGGACCAGCTCGATCTTGCGGAGCTGGGCACCGCGGGCGCCCAGCGCCTCCACGGAGATCTCGATACCGGGGGCGATGACCCCGCCCACGTACTCCCCCCGGGTGCTGATGGTGTCGAAGGTGGTGGCCGTGCCGAAGTCGACCACGATCGCCGGGCCGCCGTACAGCTCGGCGGCGGCCACCGAGTTGACGATCCGGTCGGCGCCGACCTCCTTGGGGTTGTCCATCAGGATCGGCACCCCGGTCTTGACGCCGGGCTCCACCAGCACGGCCGGGACGTCGCCGTAGTAGCGGCGGGTCACCTCGCGCAGCTCGTGCCGGACCGAGGGCACCGTGGAGCAGATGGCGATGCCCTCGATGCCGTCGCCCAGCTCGTCGCCGAGCAGCGGGTGCATGCCCATCAGGCCCTGGAAGAGCACCGCCAGCTCGTCGGCGGTGCGGCGCGGGTCGGTGGAGACCCGCCAGTGCTCGACGATCTCCTCGCCGTCGAACAGGCCCAGCACGGTGTGGGTGTTGCCCGCGTCGATGGTGAGCAGCATCAGGCCCGGTCCGCCTCTGCGTCCGCTCCGGCGCCGGTGAGGTCGCCGGCCTCGCGCAGGTCGAGGCCGATGTCCAGGATCGGCGAGGAGTGGGTGAGGGCGCCCACGGCCAGGTAGTCCACGCCGGTCGCGGCGTAGGCGGCGGCGTTGGCCAGGGTGAGCCGGCCGGAGGACTCCAGGACCGCGCGGCCGGCCACCAGGGTGACGGCCTCCTCGGTCTCGGCGGGGGTGAAGTTGTCCAGCAGGATCAGGTCGGCGCCGGCCTCCAGCACCTCGCGGACCTGGTGCAGGGTGTCCACCTCGACCTCGATCGGCAGGTCCGGGAAGGCCGCCCGTACCGCCTTGAAGGCCGGGGCCACGCCGCCGGCCGCGACCACGTGGTTGTCCTTGACCAGCGCGGCGTCCGAGAGGGACATCCGGTGGTTGACGCCGCCGCCGCAGCGGACCGCGTACTTCTCCAGCGCGCGCAGCCCCGGGGTGGTCTTGCGGGTGTCGCGGACCTGCGCCTGGTGCCCTTCCAGGGCGTCGGCCCAGGCGCGGGTGGCGGTGGCGATACCGGAGAGCCGGCACAGCACGTTGAGCGCGCTGCGCTCGCCGGTGAGCAGGTCGCGGGTGCGGGTGGTGACCGAGAGCAGCTTCTGCCCGGCCTCGACCCGGTCGCCGTCGGCCACATGACGCTCGACGGCGAACTCCTCCTCGCACACCACGGAGAGGATCGCCTCGGCGACATGGATACCGGCCACCGTGCCGGCCTCGCGGGCGGTGAAGTCACCGGTGGCCACGGCGTCCTCGGGGACGGTGGCGGCGGAGGTGACGTCCACCCCGCCGTCCAGGTCCTCCTCGATGGCGCGGTAGGCGACGTCCTCGACCAGTACGGGGTCGAGTCCGGCGTTCACCAGCAGTGCGGCGAGCGCGGGGTCCAGCCCGCACTCGTACACCTCCTCGCCGGCCTCACCGCAGCCGCAGCCGTCGCCGCAGCCCTGGGCGGCGGGGGCGCCGATGCTGATCAGAGGGACGTCCACGGGCTGCGGACGTTCTTCGGGCGTGCTCACGGTTACGGCTCCCTGGGGCGTGCTGGGCGGGGATGGAACAGAGGGGTCGGGACGGGCGGCTACGGGGTCGTCGGAGGGAAATCCTGGGTGGCGGTGGCGGTGACGTCCAGGGTGCGGTCCGGACTCAGCCGTACGACGAGATGGCGGCGCCACCCGTCGTCGTCCCGCTCGGGGTGGTCCTCGCGCCAGTGGCAGCCGCGGGTCTCCTCGCGGCGGCGGGCGGCGGCCACCAGCACCCGGGCCACGCAGAGGAGGTTGGTGGTCTCCCAGGCGTCCACGCCCGGTTCGGCGGCCTTCACAGCGCCGTCGAGCGGGTCGGTGTCGGCCACCGCCTCGGTGCGCAGGACGTCCAGCAGTCCGGCGGCCTCGGCGAGGCTGGTCTCGGAACGCAGTACCCCGGCTCCGGCGGTCATCACCTGCTGGACGCGGGTGCGCAGGGCCGGATCGAGCAGCGGCAGCACCCGGGGCGCCGGGTGCGGGGCGGGGGCGGCCGCCGCCCGGCCGTGTACGTCCGCCGGGAGGCTCTCGGCGATGGTGTCGGCGATCCGCTCGGCGAAGACCAGGCCCTCCAGGAGGGAGTTGGAGGCCAGCCGGTTGGCGCCGTGCACCCCCGTGCAGGCCACCTCCCCGCAGGCGTACAGGCCCGGCACGGTGGTGCGGCCCCGCAGGTCGGTGCGGACGCCGCCGGAGGCGTAGTGCGCGGCGGGTGAGACCGGGATGGGCTCGGTGACCGGGTCGATGCCATGCGCCCGGCAGGCGGCCAGGATGGTGGGGAAGCGGGTGGCCCACATCTCGGCGCCGAAGTGCCGGGCGTCCAGGTACATGTGCGGCGCGCCGGTCTCGCGCATCCGGCGCATGATGCCCTTGGCGACGATGTCCCGCGGTGCCAGCTCGGCCAGCTCGTGCTGCCCGACCATGAACCGGACGCCATCCGCGTCGACCAGATGGGCGCCCTCACCCCGTACCGCCTCGGAGACCAGCGGCTGCTGGCCCTCGGCGTCCGGGCCCAGGAACAGCACCGTGGGGTGGAACTGGACGAACTCCAGGTCGCTGACCTCGGCACCGGCCCGCAGCGCCAGGGCGACGCCGTCGCCGGTGGAGACGGCCGGGTTGGTGGTGGCCGAGAAGACCTGGCCCATGCCGCCGGTGGCGAGGACGACCGCCGGGGCGTGCACCGCGCCGACGCCGTCGTGCTGGCCCTCGCCCATGACATGCAGGGTGACGCCCGCGGTACGGCCCTCGGCGTCGGTGAGCAGGTCGAGCACCAGGGCGTTCTCGATGGTGTCCACGGCCCGGGCGCGGACCGCGTCGACCAGGGCGCGGGAGATCTCGGCGCCGGTGGCGTCCCCGCCGGCGTGGGCGATCCGGCGGCGGTGGTGGCCGCCCTCGCGGGTCAGCTCGATGGCGCCGGTCTCGGGCGAGGTGTCGAAGCGGGCGCCGGTGTCGATCAGCCGCCGCACCGCGTCCGGGCCCTCGGTGACCAGGGCGCGCACCGCCTGCTCGTCGCAGAGCCCGGCCCCGGCGACCAGGGTGTCCGCCTCGTGCTGGGCGGGGGTGTCGCCCTCGCCGAGCGCGGCGGCTATCCCGCCCTGGGCCCAGCGGGTGGAGCCGTCGTCCAGCCGGGCCTTGGTCACCACGACGGTACGCAGTCCGGCGGCGGTGCAGCGCAGCGCGGCGGTGAGTCCGGCGACCCCGGAGCCGACCACGACCACATCGGCCTCGATGGCCCAGCCGGGGGCGGGGGCGTTCAGGCGTATGCCGGTGCCGGGGGCCTGGCGTGCGGGGGTGCGGGTGCCGGTCATACGGGTGCTCCGAGGTCGTCGGCGGCGGCAGCGGGGGCGGGGCCGAGGGTGAGGGGCAGGTTGTCGATCAGCCGGGTGGTGCCGACCCGGGCGGCCACCGCCAGGATCGCCGGGCCGCGGTGGCCGCCGGGCACCTCGCGGAAGTCGGCCGGGTCGACCAGGGCCAGATAGTCCAGGACCAGCGCCGGTTCGGCCTTCTCCGCGTCGGCGAGCACCGCGCGGGCGGCGGCCCGGACCGCGTCCGCCCCGCCCGGCCCGGCGGCGGCCACCGCATGGGCGTCCGCCGCGGCCCGGGACTCGCCGAGCTTGGACAGCGCCTCGGCGCGGCTCTCCGAGGCGGGCGCCGCCCCGGCCCGCTCCAGCAGCGCGTACTGGGCGGCCAGCCGGTCGCGGGCGGCGAACAGCGCGCCGGAGAGGGCGAGCGCGGTGCGCCGCTCGGGGGCGGAGAGGTAGCGGTTGCGGCTGGAGAGGGCCAGCCCGTCGGGCTCCCGTACGGTCTCCACGCCGACGATCTCCACCGGGAAGTTCAGGTCGCGGACCATCCGGCGGATCAGCGCCAGCTGCTGGGCGTCCTTCTCGCCGAAGAACGCGGAGTCGGGGCGGGCGAGGTGGAGCAGCTTGGCGACGACGGTGAGCATCCCGTCGAAGTGCCCGGGCCGCATGGCGCCCTCCAGCCGGTCCCCCATCGGGCCCGCGGTGATCCGCACCTGCGGCTCCCCGCCCGGGTAGACCTCGTCCACGCCGGGCGCGAACACCGCGTCCGCCCCGGCCCCGGCGGCGGTCGCCAGATCGGCGTCCAGGGTGCGCGGATAGCGGTCCAGGTCCTCGCCCGCGCCGAACTGGAGCGGGTTGACGAAGACGGTGACGGTGACGAACCCGTCCGGCCCCACATGCCGCCGAGCGGCCCGCACCAGGGTGGCGTGGCCCTCGTGCAACGCCCCCATGGTCATCACCACGGCGGTACGGCCCCGCGGGGCGGCGGCCAGCACCTGGTCGAGCTCGGCCCGGGTACGGAGGAGGGCGAGGGCGTCGGGGACGGCGGCGGGGGCAGGGGCGGGAGCGGCGGCCCGGGCGGCGTCGTGGCTCATCGGTCACCGTCTCCTTGGGCGTCGTCCTCGGGGCCGTCATGGCCGGGGCCGTCATGGCCGGGGGCGGGGTGGTGCGGGTCCTCGCGGCCGTATGGGTCCTCGGGGTCCTCGTCACGGGACCCGGAGCCGGTGCGCGAGGACCCCGGGTCCACGGGTCCCTGGCCCCGCTCCTCTGGGCCGGTTCCCGACGTTCCCGGGTCCTCGTCACGGGCCCCGAGGCCGGCTCCCGTTTCCGACGTTCCCGGGTCCTCGGGGCCACGGCCCAGGACGCCGAGGAGGTCCTCGGCCAGCTCCGGCTTGAGCAGCCCGGAGGCGAGGGCCCGGTCGGCCGTCGTACGGGCCATGGCGAGGTAGCCGGCCACCGCGGCCGGGGCGTGCCGGCGCAGCTCGGCGACGTGCGCGGCGACCGTGCCCGCGTCGCCGCGGGCGACCGGCCCGGTGAGCGCGGCGTCCCCGGAGCGCAGGGCGTTGTCCAGGGCGGCGCCCAGCAGCGGGCCGAGCATCCGGTCGGGGGCGGTGACCCCCGCGGTGCGCAGCAGCTCCATCGACTGGGCGACCAGGGTGACCAGGTGGTTGGCGCCGAGCGCGAGGGCGGCGTGGTAGAGCGGGCGGGCCTCCTCGGCGATCCACTCCGGTTCGCCGCCCATCTCGATGACCAGCGCCTCGGCGGCGAGCCGCAGCTCCTCGGGGGCGGTGGCGCCGAACGAGCAGCCGGCCAGCCGCTGGACGTCCACCGAGGTCCCGGTGAACGTCATCGCCGGGTGCAGCGCCAGCGGCAGCGCGCCCACCCGCCGCGCCGGGTCGAGCACCCCGGCGCCGAACCGCCCGGAGGTGTGCACCAGCAGCTGCCCGGGGCGTACCGCTCCGGTGTCGGCGAGCCCCTGCACCAGCCCGGGCAGCACATCGTCGGGGACGGTCAGCAGCACCAGCTCGGCGCGGGCCAGCACCTCGGCGGGCTCGACGATCGGCACCTCCGGCAGCAGCTCCCCGGCCCGGCGTACCGAGGCGTCCGAGACGGCGGAGACGGCCACCGGGTGGTGCCCGGCCAGTCGGAGCGCGGCGGCGAGCGCGGGACCCACCCGGCCGGCACCCACGACCCCGACGGTGAGCCGGGCGGGGCGGGGCTCACCGGGCGCGGCCCGGCCCGGGCGGGGGGCGGCACCGTCACGGGGAGCACGGGGCGGGGGTGCGCTGGGTGGGTTCACGCGTCGGGCGGCCTTCCGTTCCAGTCCGCGAGGGGTACCGGACGACTCCGGGTCCCCCGGCGTACCGGACCAACCCGGTCCGCCGGGATACCGGACGATTTCCCGCCATGCTACGCCAGCGTCACCGGCCGCCGGTTCCCTTCGGGGACCTCCCGCCGGGCGTGGAACGGTCGCTCTCCGAGCGCCGCGTACGGAGGGAGGCGCGGCCCGGCGGAGGCGGCGGCGGGGTGCCGTGCTGGAGTGCGCGGTAGGCGTCGATCATGTGCTGCTGGGTCGCGGTCATATCCGCCAGGCTGCGTCCGCCGGGCCGATGGACGCGCGCCGATTGACGAGGCGCGTCAATCGGCCACCGGCGCCGCGGCCGCGACCCGCACCATGGGGACGTGAGCGTGACCATCGACATCACCGGACTGCCGGCCGAGCGCATCGTCTTCGAGATCTCGCCCCTCGCCGAACTGGGCTGCGCCCTGCACGCGCTCGCCGAGCCGGGCCACCACCCGGGGCTGTCCGGCTGGGCCACCGCGACCGCCGCCGGGCTCAAGCCGGATCTGGCCGACCGGCTGCACGAGGCCGCCTTCCTCTGGACGACCACCTTCTCCGACGTCTTCCTGCCGTACGCCGGGATCCGCGGCGGCGACGGGCGGGCCGGGGCCACCCTGGCCGAGGACCTGGACATGCTGGACCGGCTGGACGAGGACCGGTTCCTGGGGGCGGCGCTGGAGTTCGTCTGCGCCTCCCCGTACGCGAACGGTGTCACCTCCTCCCGGCGGCGCGCGCTGGAGCTGGCCGCCAGCCGCGGGCCGAAGCAGCTGGACTTCACCCGGCGGCTGCTGGACGACCCGGCCGGGGTACGGGCCTGGCTGCGGCGGCTCTTCGAGGACTGCGAACGGGCCTTCTTCGCCGACACCTGGTGCCGGGTCGCGCCCGGGCTGGCCGCCGACGCACGGCACAAGACGGAGCTGCTGCGCCGCAAGGGGCTGGCGGAGGCGCTGGAGGACGTCTCACCGGCGGTGACCCTGGCGGAGGACGGCCCGTCCCGTACCCCCGAAGGGTCCTTCCGCCGGATCGAGGTGGACAAGCTGGTGGAGGGCACCACCACCGCCGTGGATCCGGTCGTCGGCGGCGGGGTGTCCTTCATCCCGAGCAGCTTCGGCTGGCCGCATCTGATGGTGCTGCACGCGCCCGGCTGGCGGCCGGTGGTGCACTACCCGGTCGGCTCGCCGCAGCTGGCCGGACCGGCCTCGGTGGAACTGCTGGAGCACCGGATGGAGGCGCTGGCCCACCCGATGCGGATGCGGCTCTGCCGGAAGCTGGCCCGGACCGCGTCCACCACCGGTGAGCTGGCCGAGACCTACGGCATCACCCCGCCGGAGGTGTCCCGGCACCTGGCCGTGCTCAAGCGGGCCCGGCTGGTCACCACCCGGCGGCGCGGCCGGTACGTACTGCACCAGCTGGACGTGGCGGCGGTGGCCCGGATCGGCAGCGACTTCCTGGAGACGGTGCTGCGCTGAAAGCCCCCGACCAGGGCCGCTCAGTCGAGGCGGATATGGGCCAGGCCCACGCGGATCCGGCGCAGCCGGTGCCGCAGCGGGCCGTCCCGGTTCGGCAACGGGGTCAGCCCGGCGGAGGCCGCGACCAGATCGGCGACCTGCGGCACGGTCAGCCGGTCGGTACGCACCTGCCGGGCGAACTCCGGCCCGCTCAGCCGCTCCAGGCAGTGGTCCAGCCGCCCCACGGCGAAGCTCTCCCGCTTCAGCCCGCGCCCGAGGCCGCGCTCGGTGAGCCTGCGCAGTACGGTCTCCCGCCGGGCGAGCAGGGCGAAGTGGTGCACCTCGTGGCCGGCCTCGCGCAGCCGCCCCACGGTCTCGGCGAGGTACGCCGGGTCGGTCACCGTCATCGGGACGACCACCGGCCCGTCCCGGTGGCCGCGCAGCACCGCGTCCAGCACCTCGTAGACGCCCTGCCGCCAGGCGGCCCAGTCCTGGAAGTCGCCGCGCAGCGCGGGCGGGGTCATCCGGTGCAGCCCGAAACCGAGGTGCTCCGGGTCGCAGACCACCGCGCCGGGCAGCCGCCGCCGCAACTCGTACGCGGTCTGGGTCTTTCCCCCGCCGAACGGGCCGTTCAGCCAGATCAGCACGGGGTCAGTACCCCGGACCGGTGCCGGGGGCCCGGCCGCCCTGCGCCCCGCCACCCTGCGCCCCGCCGCCGCCCGCGCGGACCAGCCCCGTCTCGTACGCCAGCACCACCACCTGCACCCGGTCGCGCAGCGACAGCTTGGTGAGGATGCGGCCGACGTGGGTCTTGACGGTGGCCTCGGAGAGCACCAGCCGGGCGGCGATCTCGCCGTTGGACAGGCCCTGGGCGACCAGCATCATCACCTCCCGCTCCCGCTCGGTCAGCCGGTCCAGCGCGGCGTTGCGCGGCTCGGAGCCGGTGGCGGGCAGCATCGGCGAGAAGCGGTCCAGCAGCCGGCGGGTCGTGGAGGGGGCGACCACCGCGTCCCCGCTGTGCACCGCGCGGATGGCGCTCAGCAGCTCGGCGGGCGGCACGTCCTTGAGCATGAACCCGCTCGCCCCGGCCTTCAGCCCGGAGAAGGCGTACTCGTCCAGGTCGAAGGTGGTCAGGATGAGCACCTTGGGAGCGGCCGGCTTGGCGCAGATCCGGCGGGTGGCCTCCACCCCGTCCAGCTTCGGCATGCGCACGTCCATCAGGACGACATCGACGGCGGTGGAGCGCAGGATCTCGATGGCCTCGGCGCCGTCGCCGGCCTGTGCGACGACCTCCATGTCCGGCTGGGCGGCGAGCACCATCCGGAAGCCGGCGCGCAGAAGCGCCTGATCGTCGACGAGCATCAATCGGATCGGCATGGCGGGAGCGGTCCTTACGGGGAGAGGGACGGGTCAGTTGGCGGGTTTCAGCGGGAGCAGGGCGCTGATCCGGAAGCCTCCGCCGGGGCGGGGTCCGGCGTCCAGGGTGCCGCCGACCATGCCGACCCGCTCGCGCATCCCGATGAGCCCGTGGCCGCGGCCGTCGGCGCCGCCGTCCTCGTACAGCTCGTGCGCGGCGCCCCGTCCGTCGTCCTCGACCAGCAGCCCCAGGCCGTCGTCGAAGTAGACCAGCCGGACGCTCGCCCCGACGTCCGGGCCGCCGTGCTTGCGGGTGTTGGTCAGCGCCTCCTGGACGATCCGGTACGCGGTCAGCTCCACCCCGCTGGGCAGCGGGCGGGGGGTGCCCTCGATCCTGAAGTCGACGCGCGTCCCGGCCTTGCGCACCTGCTCGACCAGGTCCTCGATCTGCTGGACGTCCGGCTGCGGCACGTAGTCCTCGGCGTCCTCGGGTTCGCCGGTGCGCAGGATGCCGAGCAGCCGCCGCATCTCGGCGAGCGCCTGGCGCCCGGTGCCCGAGATGGTCTCCAGCGCCTGCTTGGCGAGGTCGGGCGAGTTGTCCAGGACGTACGCGGCGCCGTCGGCCTGCACCACCATGACCGAGACGTTGTGGGCGACCACGTCGTGCAGCTCGCGGGCGATCCGGGCGCGCTCGGCGGCGACCGCGACCTTGGCCTGCGCCTCGCGCTCCTTCTCCAGCCGCCGGGCCCGCTCCTCCAGCTGCGCGAAGTACGCGCGCCGGGTGCGGATGGAGTCACCGAGCACCCAGGCGAGGACGAAGGGCACGGTCATCACCACGGTGAAGAACACCTGGCCGGCCGCGGAGGTGTTCTCCACCGGCCAGCGCACCTGCGCCAGCGGGGCCGCGCACACCCCGCCCACCAGGGCCAGCCGGGACGCCCAGCGCGGTCCGCCGTGCGCGGCGACCGTGTAGCTCACCACCAGCATGGCGAAGTCGGCCGGATTGACGGCCACGTCCGCGACCAGCTGGACCAGTCCCAGGGCCGTCACCAGGATCAGCACCTTCTCGGGTGCCCGGCGGCGCAGGGCCACGCTGAGGCTGAGCAGGACGACGACCGCCGCGGCGAGGGCCGTCGGCGCGGCCCCCTCCGGCACCTGGACCACCCACAGCAGCGAGAAACCCAGCAGCATCAGGGCCCAGAAGGTGTCGACACCCGTGGGGTGCCGGCGGAGGAAGTCGTAGAGGCGCTGCACGTGACCCAGCGTAGGCAAGCGCGGCCTCGGCCCGGGTCAACCGGAGGGTCGATCCGGTGCCGGGGACCCTACTCCGCAAGGTGGAGACTGGTGATCATGACGGATGACAGCGGTCGCCGAGGGCCGGGCCTGCCCTCCGGAGACAGTCCCGGGTCGGGGACGGGCACGGGTGGTCGGGAGCCGGGCCTGCCCTCTGGCGAGGACACGGGAGGACCTGGGCGGGCTCGGGACGGGTCCGGGTCGGGGACGGGTGAGCCGAGCCCGCGCGGCCGGGACGCAGGCGGGGTCGGGCACGATCTCGGGCGGGGGCAGGGCGGCCAGCACGGAGACCGGGCGGAGGCGGTTGCGGACGCGGACGGCCCCGGGGCGGGACGCAGTAGATCCGGGTGGCGGGGCTGGCGGGTGGCTGCCGAGGCGGCGCTGTACGGGCCGGGCGGCTTCTACCTCCGCCCGGAGGGGCCGGCCGGGCACTTCCGTACCTCGGTGCACGCCTCCCCGCTGTTCGCCGCGGCCGTGGCCCGGCTGCTGGTGCGGGTGGCGGACGGACTGGGCGGCGACCGGGTCGACCTGGTGGACGTGGGCGCCGGGCGCGGGGAGCTGGCCGCCGGGGTGCTGCGCGCCCTGGACGCGGGGGGCGGCCCTGGTCAGAGGCTCCACGTACGCGTGTACGCGGTGGAGCGGGCCGCCCGGCCGCCCGGGCTGGACCCCCGGGTGGAGTGGACCGGCGACCTCCCCCAGGGCGTACGCGGGCTGCTGTTCGCCAACGAGTGGCTGGACAACGTCCCGCTGGACGTGGCCGAGGCGGACGCCGACGGCGTCCCCCGCCATGTCGAGGTGGCCCCGGACGGGCGGGAGCGGCCGGGCGCCCCGGTGGCCGGCGTGGACGCCGAGTGGCTGGCCCGCTGGTGGCCGCTTGCCGGGCCGGGCACCCGGGCCGAGATCGGCAGGCCGCGGGACGAGGCCTGGGCGGCCGCGGTCGGCTCGCTGGCGGCGGGCCTGGCGGTGGCGGTGGACTACGGGCACCTGGCCGGGGCGCGACCCCCGTTCGGGACGCTCACCGGCTTCCGGGACGGCCGCGAGGTGGCGCCGGTCCCGGACGGGCGGTGCGACCTGACCGCGCATGTGGCGATGGACGCCTGCGCGGCGGCCGGCTCCCGAGGCTCGGCCGCCGCCCCCGAACTGCTCTCCCAGCGCGAGATGCTGCACCGCCTGGGGGTGGACGCCGCCCGCCCCCCGCTCGCCCTGGCGAGCAGCGACCCGGCCGGCTACGTCCGCGCCCTGGCCCGGGCCGGTGAGGCTGCCGAGCTCACCGCCCGGGGCGGCCTCGGCGACTTCCTCTGGCTCCTCCAGCGGGTCGGCCGGGCAGGGGATACTGGCGGGCATGACGCAGCGCACTGAGCCGGGAACGGCACCGGGAGCGGTCCGGGAGACCACCGTCGGCGTCGGCGGTGCGGCGGAGAGCACCGACATGGTGCTCAACATCGGCCCCCAGCACCCCTCCACCCACGGGGTGCTCCGGCTGCGCCTGGTGCTGGACGGCGAGCTGATCAAGCACGCCGAGCCGGTCGTCGGCTATATGCACCGCGGTGCGGAGAAGCTGTTCGAGGCCCGGGACTACCGGCAGATCATCATGCTGGCCAACCGGCACGACTGGCTCTCGGCGTTCTCCAACGAGCTGGGCGTGGTGATGGCCGTGGAGCGGATGCTCGGCATGGAGGTGCCCGAGCGCGCGGTGTGGACGCGCACCCTGCTCGCCGAGCTGAACCGGGTGCTCAACCATCTGATGTTCCTCGGCTCGTATCCGCTCGAACTGGGCGGTATCACCCCGATCTTCCACGCCTTCCGGGAGCGGGAGGACCTCCAGCAGGTGATGGAGGAGGTCTCCGGCGGGCGGATGCACTACATGTTCAACCGGGTCGGCGGGCTGAAGGAGGACCTGCCCGCCGGCTGGCTGGGGCGGGCCCGGGCGGCCATCGCCGAGGTGCGCTCCCGGATGGACGTCTACGACCGGCTGGTGCTCGGCAACGAGATCTTCCGCGGCCGCACCCGGGGCGTGGGCGTACTCCCGCCGGAGGCCGTGCACGCGTACGGGGTGAGCGGGCCGATCGCCCGCGCCTCCGGCGTCGACTTCGACCTGCGCCGCGACGAGCCGTATCTGGCGTACGGGGAACTGGCCGACACCCTGGAGGTGGTGGTCCGCGAGGAGGGTGACTGCCTGGCCCGCTTCGAGTGCCTGCTGAGCCAGACGCACAACGCGCTGGCGCTGGCCGACGCCTGCCTGGACCGGATCGCCGAGCTGCCGCCCGGACCGATCAACCAGCGGCTGCCCAAGGTGCTGAAGGCCCCCGAGGGCCACACCTACGCCTGGACCGAGAACCCGCTCGGCATCAACGGCTACTACCTGGTGTCCAAGGGCGAGAAGACCCCCTACCGGCTCAAGCTCCGCTCGGCCTCCTACAACAACATCCAGGCCCTGACCACACTGCTGCCCGGCACCCTGGTCGCCGACATGGTCGCCATCCTGGGCTCGTTCTTCTTCGTCGTCGGCGACATCGACAAGTAGCCCGCGGCCCGCGGGGCCTTCCCGCTCGTCCCGTCAGCCGACCGCGTTGCGGCGCAGCCCCACCACGTCGATCTGCTCGGTCTCGTCGTGGGCGGTGAGGTCGATGACCTTGCCCACCGCCCGCCGCTCCGGTCCGCGCCGCGCCTGGTGGTGGGCGAGCGCCTCCTCGCCGACCACGTCGGCCAGGTCCTCGTCCTCACCGACGGAGGCCGCGCCGGTGTCCTTGACGGCGCCCGGACCCGCACCCGTACCGGTGTCCGTGGCCGTGCCGCCGCTCGCGCCCCCTTCCGCCCCGCTCCCGGCCCCGGTACCGCCGTCGGGCTGCCCCGGCCCCGCGCCGAAGAAGTCGAACCCGCCCTGGAGCCGGGGCACCGGGCCACGCCGGCGGGCAGGCACGATGGCCGCCGCCGGCGGAACCGCCCTCATCCCGCCGCCCGGGCCGCCCTTCCCAGGACCGCCCGCGCCCGGACCGCCCGTCCCGGCACCGCCCTTCCCGGAGCCGTCCGCCACCGGGCCGTCTTTCCCACGGCCGACTGTCCCCGCACCGCCCTTCCCGGGGCCGTCCGTCACCGGGCTGTCCGACCAGGGCCCACCAGCGTCCGGGGCGTGCGTCCCGGCGACCGCCACCTCACCACCGCCGACCGCCCCGGCCGCCCCAACCGAAGCCGCCTTCCGCCCCGCCGCATCCACACCCGAGCCCTCGCGCTTCACCGCATCCGCACCGGCACCCGAGCCCGTGTCCGTGTCCGCGCCCTCGCGGGCCGCCGGGCCCGCATCCGCACCCTCCGCCTCCCGGGCCGCCTCCTGCGTGGCGGCGTTCCGGGTCAGTTCGGCGAGGGCGCGGGCCGCCTGGCGGTAGGCGTTCGCGGTCGGGGTGGAGCGGGCCGCCGGGAGCGCCGGAAGCCCGGCCGAGGCGCCGGAGCCCGCCGGGGCGTCCGGCGCGGCGGCCTCCAGGGCGAGTTGGCGCCGGCCCTCCAGGGCGCTGGCGCGCTCGGTCTCGGCGGTCGCGTACCGGCGCAGCAGCTCCGCGTGCTCGTTGCGCAGCCCGGCCAGCTCCACCCGCTTGGTGCGGAGTTTGGCGTCCAGCTTGGCGCGCAGCTCGCGGGACTCCTCCAGGTCGGTCTCCAGCTCGGCGATCCGCTCCTCGGTGCGCCACTGGTCGCCGGCCCGCGCCCGGGTGAGCTCGGCGACCCGGCGCCCGGCGGCCCGGTCCCAACCGCGCATCAGCACCGCCCCGGTGACCGCCGCGGCGGCCGCGGCCGCGGCCAGCAGCCGCAGGACCAGCGGATCCGTCGGCAGCCAGGCGGCCGCCGCGCTCAGGACGGCCGCTCCCGCCACCGCGGAGGGCGGCAGAAGCCTGTGCAGGGGTGGGGAATGGCGGTGGCGTCCACGTGGCATGGCCTGAAATTTACCGTGCGTAGACGGTGAATGACATGTCCGCAAGGGAAAGTTCAGGCCTCGTTACCCGCAGTCCACCGGATCCCGCCACACCCCGCCGCGGGCCCGACCGGACCTCATACCCGCGGCATTCCGGTGGCTAACCGCCTATCAGCTTCTTCTCCTCCAGGTAGGCCTTCGCCACATCGGCGGGCTTGGCCCGCTCGGCGTCCACCTTCCGGTTCAGTTCGACCAGGTCCTCGGTGGTCAGCGTCTTGGTGATCTTGCCCAGGGCCGCGGCTATCTCCGCCGAACCGGCATCCTTGGCATTGACCACCGGCAGCACGTTGTCGGCGTTCTGGAGCTTCTTGTCGTCCTCAAGGAGCACCAGCCCGAACTGCTCCAGGGTGGCGTCCGTGGTGGTGGTCAGCACCAGCTGGGCGGCGCCGTCCTTGACCGCCTGCTTGGACGGCACGGTGCCGACGCCCTTGGCGTCGATGCCCGCGACGTCGATGCCGTAGGTCTTCTCCAGGCCGGGCGCGCAGAAGGGGCGGATCGCGCACTCGTCACCGGCCGCGATCTTGACCTTGAGCTTCCGGGCACCGAGGTCGGAAAGCGTCTTGAGCTTGTTCTTCTCGGCGTAATCCTTGGTGACGGCGAAGGCGTTCTGGTCGACCGCGTCACCGGCCGGCAGCACCTTCAGCCCGCGCGGTTCGGCGAGCTTCTCCAGGGCGTCCACGGTGGCGTTCACCTCGCTGGAGGCGACCGGCTTCTCCTGGGCCTGCTTCGGCCCGTTGACCTTCGCGTTGAGGAATTCGGCGAGCGTGGCCGCGTATTCCGGAACGACGTCGATGTCCCCCTTCTCCAGGGACGGTTCGTACAGTTCGCGGTTCTCCACGGTCTTGATGGAGGTGCCGTATCCGGCGTCCTTGAGGACCTGCGCGTACAGCTCGGCGAGCACATTGGCCTCGGTGAAGCCGCCCGAGCCGACGACCAGCGAGCCCTTGCCCCCGTCCTTGCCGGAGGAGCCCGACGACCCGCCGGAGGAACCGCGGTCCTCCAGGCTGTCGCCCCCGCAGGCGGCGAGCCCGCCGGTCAGCGCCACCACGGCCAGCGCCGCTCCCGCCATACGTGCGGTTCTGCTCATGTCGTTCTCTCCGTCTGTCTCGTCCAGTGGTGTTACGTCATGGCGCGGGCGGCGGCGGCCGGATCCACCGGCCCCGGCGATCCCGCCAACCCCGCCGACCCCGGCGACCCGGTCGACCCCGGCGACCCCGCCGACCGGCTCCGGCGGGTGGCGCGCATCGGGTCGCACAACCGGCCCACCAGCACCAGCGCACCCTCGGCGGCCAGTGCCAACGCACCCACCACGAGCGCGCCCGCCACCACCTGCCCGGTGTCACTGGTGTTGAACCCGGCCGTGATGATCCGGCCCAGCCCGCCCCCTCCGGCCATCGCGGCCAGCGTCGCGGTGGCGATCACCTGCACCGTCGCCGAGCGCAGCCCGATGAGCACCAGCGGGTACGCCAGCGGGAGTTCGACCCGGCGGAAGACCTGGCCGCCCGACATCCCCATCCCGCGGGCCGCCTCCACCACCGAGCGGTCCACCTCGCGCATCCCCACATAGGCGTTGGTCAGCAGCGGCGGCACCGCGAACAGCACCAGCGCGATGATGGTGGGCAGGTCCCCGTGGCGGCCGAGCGGGGTGAGCGTCAGCAGCACCAGCACCGCCAGCGTGGGCACCGCCCGCCCCACGTTCGAGATGTTGACCGCCAGGGCGCCGCCGCGGCCGATATGCCCCAGCCACAGCGCCAGCGGGAGGGCGATCAGGCAGGAGGCCAGCAGGCACACCCCGCTGAACCACAGGTGCTCCACCAGCCGGGCGGTCACCCCGCTCTCACCCTGCCAGTTGGCCCCGGTCGTCAGCCACGTCCAGGCATCGGCCACCGCGCCCATCGCTCAGCCCGCCTCCTTGCGTATTCGGGCACCGCTTCCGGCGCCGCTCGCCGCCTGATCGCGGCCATCGCCCCCCGCGCCGCGACCGGCGCCCGCCCGACCTCGGCCACCGCCGGCCGGGCGGCTGCTGGTGCGGGTCCACGGGGTCAGCAGCCGCTGCAGCCCGAGCAGCAGCAGGTCGGCGGCGACCGCCAGCAGCACACAGAGCACCGAGGCGGTCAGTACCTGCGCCTTGAAGTAGCTCTTCAGCCCGGTGGTGATCAGGGTGCCGAGGCCGCCGTAGTCCACCAGGGCGCCGACCGTGGTCAGCGCCACCGTGGAGACCGTGGCCATCCGCACCCCGGCCAGCACCGCGGGCAGCGCCAGCGGCAGCTCGACCTCCCACAGCAGCCGCGCGGGCCCGTACCCCATCCCGCGGGCGGCCTCCCGGGCCTCCTCCGGCACCGCGGCCAGCCCGGCCAGGATGTTCCGTACCAGGATGGTCAGCGAGTACAGCACCAGTCCGGTGACCACCAGCGCGGCGGACAGCCCGAACAGCGGCAGCAGCAGCGAGAACATGGCCAGCGAGGGGATCGCGTACAGCACGGTCGTCAGCCCCAGCACCGGGGCGGCGAACCTCGGCCGGGCCCGCACCAGCAGGGCCAGCGGGAAGGCCACCACCAGTCCGAGCAGCACCGACACCACCGTGATCCAGACGTGCTGGAGCGTGGCGTCGGTCAACTCCGACGCGCGCGAGCGCAGATACGCGCCGCAGATCCACTCGTTGGCCACCAGGCATCCGGCGCCCATCCGCCCTCACCTCCCCCGTCCCCGCGAACCGTCCCTCACATGGTTCTCGTATGCCGCTTTCCGTACCGCGTTCGAGCCGCCCTCCGGGCCGCGTTTCGAGCCGCAGTTCGATCCGCCACCGACCCTAACCCCCACCACTGACAATCACCGATGCCCGTCCGCCGACCGGCCACACCACGAAACACGGCCTTCACAAACGACTGGTTCGAACCGGCGTACGTCGGGCCACAATGGCCGCATGATCCGATTCGAGCACGTCACGAAGCGCTACCCGGACGGCACGACCGCCGTGGACGACCTGTCCTTCGAGGTGGCCGAGGGCGAACTCGTCACGCTCGTCGGGCCGTCCGGCTGCGGCAAGACCACCACCATGAAGATGGTCAACCGGCTGATCGACCCGACCGAGGGCCGTATCGAGGTCGACGGGCGCGACATCGCCGCCGAGGACCCCGTGGAACTGCGCCGCCGGATCGGCTATGTCATCCAGCAGGTCGGCCTCTTCCCGCACCGGACCGTCCTGGACAACACCGCCACCGTCCCCCACCTCCTCGGGGTCAAGCGCGCCACCGCCCGCGCCCGCGCCGCCGAACTCCTCGAACTGGTCGGCCTGGACCCGTCCGTGCACGGCGAGCGCTACCCCCACCAGCTCTCCGGCGGCCAGCGCCAGCGGGTCGGGGTGGCCCGGGCGCTCGCCGCCGACCCGCCCGTCCTGCTCATGGACGAGCCCTTCGGCGCGGTCGACCCGGTGGTCCGCGAACACCTGCAGAACGAGTTCCTCCGCCTCCAGTCCGAGGTGCGCAAGACCGTGCTCTTCGTCACCCACGACATCGAGGAGGCGGTCCGGCTCGGCGACCGGATCGCGGTCTACGGGGAGGGGCGGATCGAGCAGTTCGACGCCCCCGCCACCGTGCTGGGCGCGCCCGCCTCCCCCTATGTCGCCGACTTCGTGGGCGCCGACCGGGGGCTGAAGCGGCTCTCCGTCACCCCCATCGAACCGGGCGACCTTGAGACCCCGCCGGTGGTCCACCTCGACGACACCCTGCCCCGCGACCTCGGCGCCCGCTGGGCCGTGGTGCTGGACGGCGACGACCAGCTACACGGCTGGATATCGGCCGAGCAGGCCGCCCTGGGCGGCGCGGTGCGCGAGCACGCCCGCCGGATGGAGGCCTGGCTTCCGGTCGGCGCCTCGCTGAAGCAGGCCTTCGCCACGATGCTCCAGCATGACGCCGGATGGATCGCCGTCCTCGACCCGGCCGCCCGCAACCGCTTCCTCGGCGTCCTCACCCCCGCCCGGCTGCACGAGGCGCTGCGCCGCTCCACCGCCGCCGACGCCAAGGCCATCGCCCGCGCCGAGGCCGATGTGCAGACGGTCGGCTGACCGCCCCGTACACCGTTCGTCACCCGGCCGAGAGCCGCCCACCCAGCCACTCCAGCGCGGGCGGGACCTCGCGCCGCCAGGTGGTGAAGTTGTGGCCGCCGCTGTCCAGGATGATCGAGGAGACCCGGGCGGGCGGCCGCACCCGGGCGATGAAGTCCAGGGTCGCCGCCCGCTGGGACTCGCCCTCACGGGAGGTCGTCACCAGGAACGAGGAGCGCGGCGCCCGCCCCGGTGCGTGGTGGTCCAGGCTCCACAGCAGATCGGCCCGGTTGCGCAACCGCTGGTCGCCGCCGAAGAGATCGCCGGTGGTCACGTCCTCCGGCGCCCGGTAGTGGGCGGACAGACCGGCCCCGGCCGCGTACCGCTCCGGATGGTGCATCGCGATCTTGAGCGCGCAGTAGCCGCCGGTGGAGTTCCCGATGATCCCCCAGCTCCGGGCCGCCGCGCCGACCCGGTACGCCGAGGAGACGGCCCTCGGCAGATCCCGGCCGAAGAAGGTCTCGGTACGCGGCCCGCCCGGCACATCCACACACTCGGTGTCCCTCGGCGGCGCCACCGTGGGCCGCGTCATCACTAGCACCATCGGCTCCATCCGCCCCTCCCGCACCAGGCGGTACGCGGTACGGGGATAGTCCAGCCCCGTGATCAGGCTCTCCGCGGTGCCCGGATACCCGGCCAGCACCACGGCCGCCGGGAAGTCCCGCCCCCGGTGCCCCGCACGGACGTACTCCGGCGGCAGATACACCAGCGCCGGGCTCGCGATCCCCGACTCCCCGCCGGACACCGCGATCTTCTCGATCCGCCCGCCCGGAGCGCCCGGCGCGTCCTGGCGGCCCAGCACCCGCACCGAGCCCGCGCCCGCGCCCCGGCCCGCCGAGTGGTCCACCACCACACCCGGCTGCTGCTCCCGGCCCAGCAGATCGGCCCAGGACCCGTAGAAGAGGAACGTCCGGTTCGCGGCCAGCGCCACCACCGCGAACAGCGCGAGCTGCACCGCCGCCAGCAGCCCGACCCGGCCCAGCACCGGGAGCGGCCCCCGCCCGGCCAGCCGTGGCCAACGCCACACCGTCACCGCGAACAGCGCCCCGGCGGCCGACACCGCCGCCCACAGCACCGTTGCGCTGGTCAACCCCAGGTCCATGGCGGTTCCGCTCCCGTCCGTCCACCCGACGCGACCTGCGCGTCTTCCGGCCGCCACCGAGGATTTCCCGGCGCCCGATGAACCCGCCCCCCGCCCCGCTCGTCCTCATGGATGCCGGCCCGGTCCGCGGCAGTAACCGGCCGGAACGGCGCCCGGGCCCCTGTCCACAAGGGCAGCATGGCCTCTGTCCGCAGAGGCAGCACGGCCCCTGTCCGCAGGGGCAGGGCCACAGCCTCTGTCCACAGAGGTGCCGCAGCCTCCGCACACCGAGGCTGCGAACCACTTGAACGCGAAAGTCACGGGAAGCGATGTCTGTCACGGTAGATGGGGACAAGTCCGGATCGGTTCCGGGCCGGATACGCCGGATGCTGCGCGGTCCGCGCCCGGAGAAGGTGCCCACCCTCGTCGGCACGGCCTGCACCTTCATCGGCCTGATCGACATCGCGGCCGGAGCCTTCCCGCGCTTCCGCGCCAGCCGGATGCACGCCCTCGCCGAGGTGCTGCCCGGCACCCTCGGCCCCCTGTCCGCGGCCCTCGCGGTCAGCGTCGGCGTCCTGCTGCTCCTGCTCGCCCACGGCCTCAAGCGCCGCAAGCGCCGGGCCTGGCGGGCGGCGGTCGTCCTGCTGCCCGCCGGGGCGCTCGCCCAGTTCGCCTACCGCCACTCGCTCATCGGGGTGCTGCTGCCGCTGCTGCTGCTCGCCCTGCTGCTGCGCCACCGCGGCGAGTTCGCCGCACTGCCCGACCCGCGCAGCCGATGGCGAGCTCTCGCCAACTTCGTCCTGATGGGCGCCGGTTCTCTTATGCTCGGACTGGCGATCGTCAGCGCCCACCCCCGCAAGACGATCGGCGACCCCAGCCTCAGCGACCGGCTGGAGCATGTGCTGTACGGCCTGTTCGGCTTCGAGGGCCCGGTCGGCTACCGCGGCAACGTGGACTGGACGGTCGGCTACTCCCTCGGCGCCCTCGGCCTGCTCACCGCCATCACCACCATCTACCTCGCCTTCCGTCCCGAGCACCCGGTGGCCCGGCTCACCACCGACGACGAGGAGCGGCTGCGCGCCCTGCTGGACAAGCACGGCGGCCGCGACTCGCTGGGCCACTTCGCGCTGCGCCGGGACAAGGCCGTGGTCTTCTCCCCCAGCGGCAAGGCCGCCGTCTGCTACCGGGTGGTCAACGGGGTGATGCTCGCCGGCGGAGACCCCATCGGCGATGTGGAGGCCTGGCCCGGCGCGATCGAGCGGTTCATGGACGAGGCCACCGCGCACTCCTGGACCCCCGCCGTGATGGGCTGCTCGGAGACCGGCGGCGAGGTGTGGACCCGGGAGACCGGACTGGACGCCCTGGAGCTCGGCGACGAGGCGGTGGTGGACGTCGCGGATTTCTCCCTCAGCGGGCGCGCCATGCGCAACGTCCGCCAGATGGTCAAGCGCATCGAACGCAACGGCTATGAGACCCGGGTACGCCGGGTCCGCGACCTCTCCGACGGCGAGCTGGCGCGGATCCGGCGCGCCGCCGCGGACTGGCGCGGCACCGACACCGAACGCGGCTTCTCCATGGCGCTCGGCCGGATCGGCGACGCGGCCGACGGCGACGCGGTCATCGCCACCGCCCACCGCGCCGAGGACACCACCGGCGGCGGCCAGACCGAGAAGGGCACCCACGGCGACCTGAAGGCGATCATCCACTTCGTCCCCTGGGGCCCCGACGGCATGTCCCTGGAACTGATGCGGCGCGACCGCTCGGCCGACCCCGGGATGAACGAACTGCTGATCACCGCCGCACTCCAGGCCGCACCCGCCCTCGGCGTGCAGCGGGTCTCGCTCAACTTCGCCATGTTCCGCTCCGCCCTGGCCCGCGGCGAGAAGCTCGGCGCCGGACCGGTACTGCGGATGTGGCGCGGGCTGCTGGTCTTCCTCTCCCGCTGGTTCCAGATCGAGTCGCTGTACAAGTTCAACGCCAAGTTCCAGCCCCGCTGGGAGCCCCGCTTCGTGGTCTACCGCACCACCCGCGAACTGCCCCGCATCGGACTGGCCGCGATGCGCGCCGAGGGATTCGTCAACGTCGGACTCCCCGGACTGCTGACCCGCCGCCGCCCGACCACCCCCTGCCCCCACCACACCCTCCGCGAGACCACCCACGAGGTACGCGCCGCCTGACCGCCACCGGCCCCCGGCGGCCGCCAGGCCCACGACCGACCGGGTCCGCCCCTCCCCACGGTTCTAGGCTGTGTCCATGACTATCTCGCGCGGACGGGGCACGGTCCGGGGACTGCCGGAGTGGGACCGCTGTGCGGTCATGGGAGTCGTCAACGTGACCCCCGACTCCTTCTCCGACGGCGGCCGCTGGTTCGACACCGGCGCCGCCGTCAAACACGGCCTCGAACTGGTCGCCCAAGGCGCCGACCTGGTCGACGTCGGCGGCGAGTCCACCCGCCCCGGCGCCCCCCGGGTCGACGAGGACGAGGAACTGCGCCGCGTCCTGCCCGTCGTCCGCGGCCTGGCCGCCGAAGGCGCGGTCGTCTCCGTGGACACCATGCGCGCCTCGGTCGCCCGCAAGGCCGTCGAGGCCGGCGCCGTCCTGGTCAACGACGTCAGCGGCGGCGCCGCCGACCCCCAGATGGTGCCCTCGGTCGCCGCCGCCGGAGTCCCCTTCGTCGTCATGCACTGGCGCGGCTTCAGCGACACCATGAACAGCCTCGCCGTCTACGAGGACGTGGTCGCCGAGGTCACCACCGAGCTCCGCCGGCGGATGGACGCCGTGGTCTCCGGCGGCATCGACCCCGAACTCGTCCTCATCGACCCCGGCCTCGGCTTCGCCAAGAACGCCGAACACGACCTCGCCCTCCTCGCCCACCTCCCCGAGCTGCGCGCCCTCGGCCGCCCCCTGCTGGTCGCCGCCTCCCGCAAGCGGTTCCTCGGCCGGGTGCTGGCCCGCGACGGCGGCGCCACCGTGCCGCCCGCCCGCGAGCGCGACGCCGCCACCGCCGCGGTCTCCGCCCTCGCCGCCCACGAGGGCGCCTGGGCGGTACGCGTCCACGAGGTCCGCGCCACCGCCGACGCGGTACGGGTCGCCCGGGCCGTCGAGGGCGCCCGGTGAGCGGCGCCGGCACCGAGACCGAGGCCGTCGAGCAGGCCAACACCGCCTTCTACGAGGCCATGGAGCGCGGCGACTTCGACACCCTCTCCGACCTCTGGCTGGACGCCGGACACGGCGAGATCTCCTGCGTCCACCCCGGCTGGCCCGTACTCACCGGCCGCGGCGAGGTACTCCGCTCGTACGCCCTGATCATGGCCAACACCGAGTACATCCAGTTCTTCCTGACCGACGTCCGGGTGTCCCTGGCCGGTGACACCGCACTGGTCACCTGCACCGAGAACATCCTCAGCGGCGGGCCCGCCGAGGAGGGCGACGACCTCGGCCCGCTCGTCGGCCAGCTGGTGGTCGCCACCAATGTGTTCCGCCGCACACCCGAGGGCTGGCGGGTCTGGTCCCACCACGGCTCCCCCGTTCTGGCCGAAAGCAGCGGTGACGAGGCCGAGGAGACCGGCTCCTAGCGGGTAGGGACCGGGTAGGAGCCGCTACGGGAGCGGCCCCCATACGGGCCCCCGGCCCTCCCGCCCGCCCCACCCGGGGCCCGTGCGCCGACCCTGTCAGTGCCCGCAGGTAGATTCGACGGGTGGCACCGGGGCCGACCGCACCCGGCGCGGTGCCCACCGGACCAACGACAGCAGGAGTGATTCGCGTGGATCGTGTCGCGCTGCGCGGCCTCAAGGCCCGCGGGCACCATGGCGTCTTCCCCCGGGAGCGCGAAGAGGGCCAGACGTTCATCGTCGACCTGGTGCTCGGTCTCGACACCCGCCCCGCCGCCGCCGACGACGACCTGGCGAAGACCGTGCACTACGGGATCGTGGCCGAAGAGGTCGTGGACGTCGTCCAGGGCGAACCGGTCGACCTGATCGAGACACTCGCCGAGCGCATCGCCCAGCAGTGCCTCAAGCACGAGGGAGTCCAGGAGGTGGAGGTCGTCGTACACAAGCCGGACGCCCCGATCACCGTGCCCTTCGACGACGTCACCATCACCATCACCCGGAGCCGCGCATGAACCCCACGCCCAGCGACCCCACCGTCCAGCCGGTGCCCGCCGCCGTGACGGCCCAGGTCGACGCCGCCGACTCCACCCTCAGCAACCCCCGTCGCGCGGTCATCGCCCTCGGCGCCAACCTCGGCAACCGCCTGGAGACCCTCCAGGGCGCCATCGACGCCCTCGAAGACACCCCCGGCGTACGGGTCAAAGCCGTCTCCCCGGTCTACGAGACCGAGCCCTGGGGCGTCGACCCGGCCTCCCAGCCCTCCTACTTCAACGCCGTCATCGTGGTGAAGACCACCCTCCCCCCGGCGTCCCTCCTGGAGCGCGCACACGCCGTCGAGGAGGCCTTCCACCGGGTCCGCGACGAACGCTGGGGCGCCCGCACCATCGACGTCGACATCGTCTCGTACGCCGACGTGGTCTCCGACGACCCGGTGCTCACCCTCCCCCACCCCCGCGCCCACCAGCGCGCCTTCGTCCTCGCCCCCTGGCACGACGTCGACCCCGAGGCACAGCTCCCCGGCGCCGGCCCCGTCGCCGACCTGCTCACCACCGTCGGCCGCGACGGCATCGCCCCGCGCGCCGACCTGGAACTGCGCCTGCCCGAGTAGCGTTGGAGTGATCGACCCGACCACGACGACGAGGAACCACCGGTGAAGCAACTGCGGCTGAAGGTACTGGTCGGCGTGTTCGCCGTGGCCGGAATCCTGTCCTGGGGCGGGGCCCGGCTCTGGGAGTCGTTCGGCACCCTGCCGAGCGTCCCCCTGGCCGCGCCCATCGTGCTGGCGGTGATCGCCGTCGTGCTGACCGCCACCGCCCTCTCCCTCCGCTCCCGGCTCCGCGCCCAACGCGAACGCCTCCCGGACGCCAAGGGCGTGGAGCCGATGATGGCCGCCCGCGCCGTCGTCTTCGGCCAGGCCAGCGCCCTGGTCGCGGCCCTGGTCGGCGGTATGTACGGCGGCACCGGCGTCTTCCTGCTCGGCTCCCTGGACATCCCCGCCCGCCGCGACCAGGCCATCTACGCCGGCTTCTCCGTCCTCGCCGCCGCCGCCGTCATCGCCGCCGCCTTCTTCCTGGAGCGCGTCTGCAAGCTCCCGGAAGACGAGGACGACCAGACCGCCCCGGCGGCCTGACCAGGGCCAGCCCGCCGGGCACGCCATCGGTCAGCCGTCCTGGCGGGCCAGATGCCCGTTCACCAGGAAGGTGGGGTGCGGGTCCAGCCGGTAGGCGTAGAACGTGAACGGCTTGGTGCCTAGCGCGGGGCGCGGGCGGACCTCGTGGACGCGGACCCAGCCGGACTCCGGCGGATCGATCCGGTGGTGCTCCGGGACGAAGGTGCCCCGGTTCGCCCAGCGGTCCGTGACCACCAGTGCCGAGGCGGCGCCGCGCCGGTTGGGTGTGAAGCGGGCTCCGATGATCCGGGCCAGCTCGGCCAGAAACGGCACGTTGGCACTGACGAGCGTCCGCCCGTGCCAGCGCTTGTGGCGGAAGCCGTCTCCATCCGCGTAACCGTCGAGGAAGGCCGCGAAGGTCTCCATGTCCCGGAGGACCACGCGAGGGAACCGCTGGCGCATGTGATGGGCGTCGCCGCCCACGTAGTGCCGCATCGCGTCGGCGAGATAGGACGAGACCACCCGCACCCGGTAGCCGGGCACGTCCCTACGGAGATACCCGGACGGCCTGCTGACGGCCTCCAGCCGGGCGTCCAGCCCGGTACAGGCCGTCAGAGCGGTCGCGTACCGAGCGGCGAACTCCTCGTCGTTCACGATCAGCGACACATAGTTCTTCCCCACGGTCCCGTCGGCGCAGGTGGCGCCGACGAGGTACCCGAACGCCTCGCCGGGCCGGATCGGGAACCGCACACGGCACAGCTTCCGGGCCGGCGTCCACGCCACCGTCGCTCCTGCCGTCTCCCGCGCGGGCGTCCAGCCGTCCGGGGTGGCGAGCAGCAGGTCCGGGGCGGCGAGGAAGGTCAGGTGGTCGGTCACCACCTCCACCGCGTCCCGCCCCTTGACCGCGTCCACGGCGGTCACCGTCGTCCGTACGGCACGGTCTCCGTCGAGCGTCCAGAGACGCTGTCCGGGGACGACCGCCTTCGCCCGGGCCGTCCCCTCCACCGTGCTGACCATCTGCTTGCTGGGCAAGCCGTATCCCATACCGATCCCCCTCGATCAGTGATCTTGCGATCTGCCTGATCGAGGACGGTACGGAGCACTTCGGGGGCTTCGCCCCTATCGTGCCAATATCAGGGACATGGCCTCGGAACGTGTAGTAGCGTCACGCAGTTGGCCACGTACCGCCGAGGTGGTGGTCTTGGCGCCGGGCTTGCGGATGCCGCGCACCGACATGCACATGTGCTCCGCCTCGATGACGACGATGGCTCCACGTGCTTCCAGTATTCGCATCAGCGAATCTGCGATTTGCGTTGTCAGCCGTTCCTGGACCTGCGGACGACGAGCGAAGACGTCCACCAAACGCGCCAACTTGCTCAGACCAGTGATTTTGCCGCTGTCGGCCGGGATGTACCCCACGTGCGCGACACCATGAAACGGCAGGAGATGATGTTCACAGAAGCTTACAACTTCGATGTCCTTGACCAGGACCATCTCGTCGTGCCCCAGGTCGAACGTCGTCGTCAGCACGTCCTCCGGGTCCATCCGCATCCCCGCGAGCATCTCGCGGTAGGCGCGGGCCACCCGGGCCGGGGTCTCCCGCAGGCCCTCGCGGTCCGGGTCCTCGCCGACCGCGATGAGGAGTTCGCGTACGGCGTTCTCGGCCCGCTTCTCGTCGAACTCGCCGATCGTGCCCTCGCCGTCCAGCGTCACCGGGTCGGTCATCTGTGCCTCGTTCCGTGTTGCCGTGAGCGCACGTGGTCGTGCGTGTGCTCCGCCTGAGCCGGGCGGACGCGCCCGCCCTCGGCGTCTACGCGAACGCCGCGCCCCCCAGGCTAGAACCTGGGGGGCGCGGCGTGCATTCCGGGTGTCCGGCCGACCGGGTGGGCCTCAGGCCTCCGGGCGCTCCTCGGGCACCGGGTCGGGCGAGGGGGTCGCCTTCGCGGTGTCGATGGCGGCGGCCGCGGAGCCGCCGGCGCCGTTGGTGAGGGCCAGCTCCTTGGGGGAGAGGACCGGGGGCCGGGTGGACGGAGTGCGGCGGGAGGAGCCGGTCCACGCGGGGCGGGCCGGGCGCTTGGTGATGGTGGCGAAGATCTCGGCGATCTCCTCCTTGCCCAGCGTCTCCTTCTCCAGCAGCGCGAGGACGAGGTTGTCCAGGACGTCGCGGTTCTCGACCAGGATCTCCCAGGCCTCGTTGTGCGCCGTCTCGATGAGCTTCTTGACCTCTTCGTCCACCAGCGCGGCGACCTCTTCCGAGTAGTCGCGCTGGTGCGCCATCTCGCGGCCGAGGAAGGGCTCGGTGTTGTCGCCGCCGAACTTGATGGCGCCGAGCCGCTCGGTCATGCCGTACTGGGTGACCATCGCGCGGGCCGTGGCGGTGGCCTTCTCGATGTCGTTGGCGGCGCCGGTGGTCGGGTCGTGGAAGACCAGTTCCTCGGCCGCCCGGCCGCCCAGCATGTAGGCGAGCTGGTCGAGCATCTCGTTGCGGGTGGTCGAGTACTTGTCCTCGTCGGGCAGGACCATGGTGTAGCCCAGGGCCCGGCCGCGGGAGAGGATGGTGATCTTGTGGACCGGGTCGGAGTTGGGTGAGGCCGCCGCGACCAGGGCGTGTCCGCCCTCGTGGTACGCGGTGATCTTCTTCTCCTTGTCCGACATGATCCGGGTCCGCTTCTGCGGGCCCGCGACCACGCGGTCGATCGCCTCGTCCAGCATGTGGTTGTCGATGAGCTTCTTGTCGCTGCGCGCGGTGAGCAGCGCGGCTTCGTTGAGCACGTTCGACAGGTCGGCGCCGGTGAAGCCGGGGGTGCGGCGGGCGACGGCCGAGAGGTCGACGTCCGGGGCGACCGGCTTGCCCTTCTGGTGGACCTTGAGGATCTCCAGCCGGCCCTGCATGTCCGGGCGGTCGACGGCGATCTGCCGGTCGAAGCGGCCGGGGCGCAGCAGCGCCGGGTCGAGGATGTCGGGCCGGTTGGTGGCGGCGATCAGGATGACGCCGCCCTTGACGTCAAAGCCGTCCATCTCGACCAGGAGCTGGTTGAGGGTCTGCTCGCGCTCGTCGTGGCCGCCGCCGAGGCCGGCGCCGCGGTGGCGTCCGACGGCGTCGATCTCATCGACGAAGACGATGGCGGGGGCGTTGGCCTTGGCCTGTTCGAAGAGGTCGCGCACCCGGGAGGCGCCGACGCCGACGAACATCTCGACGAAGTCGGAGCCGGAGATCGAGTAGAACGGCACCCCGGCCTCGCCGGCGACGGCGCGGGCCAGCAGGGTCTTGCCGGTGCCGGGCGGGCCGTAGAGGAGCACGCCCTTGGGGATCTTGGCGCCGACGGCCTGGAACTTGGCGGGCTCCTGGAGGAACTCCTTGATCTCGTGGAGCTCCTCGACGGCCTCGTCGGATCCGGCGACGTCGGAGAAGGTGGTCTTGGGGGTGTCCTTGGTGATCAGCTTGGCCTTGGACTTCCCGAAGTTCATCACTCGGGAGCCGCCGCCCTGCATCTGGTTCATCAGGAACAGGAAGACCACGACGATCAGGACGAAGGGCAGCAGCGAGAGCAGGACCGAGAGGAACGGGCTCTGCTTGGACGGCGACACCGTGTAGCCCTTCTCGATGTCACCGGCCTCGTACTTCTGCTGCAGGGTGGCGGCGAGGTCGGCGCCCTGGCTGCCGATGTAGCTCGCCTGGATCTTGTCGCTGTCGCCGACCTTCTGGCCGTCCTTGAGGTCGACCTTGATCATCTGTTCGTCGCCGGTGGTCAGTTTGACCTGGTCGACCTGGTTCTTGTCGATCGCCTGGACGACCTGGCCGGTGTCCACCGTCTTGTAGCCGCCCGACGAGCCGACGACCTGCATCAGTACGACCACGGCGAGGACGGCCAGCACGATCCACATGACCGGCCCACGGAAGTATCGCTTCACGTCCATCCATACGAGGCGGTGACGCCCCGTCCCTCCTGCCCGTAGGTAGATGCTGCTGGGTGGGAACTGCTGCCTGGCGGGCTCGCGGCCGCGGTCTTCACCGCTGTCGCCGCCGCCGTCAGGCGGTGCCGTTCCTGCTGCTTCTGCTGCTGTGTGGAAAAGCTCTGGAGAAAGCTATGGGAAAAGCTGTTCTTCGGACGGTACCCCAGCATTGTCACCGGTGACCGCCTTCCCATGCTCCAACGCCGGGAAGAAGGTCCAGGTTCCCGATCACGCCCGGGTACCGGCGGACGGACGGCCGCCGGGTGGACTCGGGCGCGGGCCGGGGGGTGCGCGGCCGTGTCAGCCGCCGTAGACGTGCGGGGCGAGGGTGCCGACGAACGGCAGGTTGCGGTACTTCTCCGCGTAGTCCAGCCCGTAGCCGACGACGAACTCGTTGGGGATGTCGAAGCCGATCCACTTCACGTCGATGGCGACCTTGGCCGCCTCCGGCTTGCGGAGCAGGGTGCACACCTCCAGGGAGGCGGGCTCCCGGGAGCCGAGGTTCGACAGCAGCCAGGACAGGGTCAGCCCGGAGTCGATGATGTCCTCGACGATCAGGACGTGCTTGCCCTTGATGTCGGTGTCCAGGTCCTTGAGGATGCGGACCACGCCGGAGGACTGGGTGCCGGCGCCGTAGGAGGAGACGGCCATCCAGTCCATGGTGACGGGGGTGGACAGCGACCGCGCCAGGTCCGCCATCACCATGACGGCGCCCTTGAGGACGCCCACGAGGAGCAGGTCCTTGCCGGCGTACTCCGCGTCGATCTTCGCGGCCAGCTCCGCCAGCTTGGCGTCGATCTCTTCCTTGGTGATGAGCACCGACTTGAGGTCGGTGCCCATGTCTTTCTCGTTCACCCGGGTCACTTTCGTTGCAGCGTCAGCCTTGCCGGATGACCAGTCTGCCACCCTGCCGCCGGACGGCGACGCGCCCGGGCAGGTTGAGCGCCCCCTGGCCCCGCCAGCCGGTGATCAGCCGGTCCATCTCCTCGACGTGCCGGGCGAACAGCGAGCCGGCCGGCGCCCCGGCCTGGACGGCGGCCCGGCGCAGCACCCGGCGGCGTACGGCGGGCGGCAGCGCGTACAGCTTGGCGCAGTCGAGCCGGCCGGACTCGTCGCGTACGGAGGCGTCAGCGTCGGCGGCCCAGGCGTCGAGCGCGTCGGCGTCGTCCCGGCAGAGCTGGGCGGTACGGGCGAGGGCTTCGACCACGCCCTTGCCGAGGGACTTCTCCAGCGCGGGCAGGCCCTCGTGGCGGAGCCGGGAGCGGGTGTAGGCGGGGTCGGCGTTCATCGGGTCGTCCCAGACCGGCAGCGACTGCACCAGGCAGGCCTTGCGGGCGGTCTGCCGGTCGAGCTGGAGGAAGGGGCGGCGGTAGCGGCCGGCGGCCCCCGAGACCGCGGCCATCCCGGAGAGCGAGCGGATGCCGGAGCCGCGGGCCAGACCGAGCAGGACCGTCTCGGCCTGGTCGTCGCGGGTGTGGCCGAGCAGCACCGCGGCGGCGCCGAGGCGCTCGGCGGCCTCGTCCAGGGCCGCGTACCGGGCGTCCCGGGCGGCCGCCTCGGGCCCACCGGCCCGCCCCACGGTGACGGTGACGGCCTCGACCGGGTCGAGCCCGAGGTCCCGCAGCCGCTGGGCGACCTCGGCGGCCCGCAGGTCGGAGCCGGGCTGGAGGCCGTGGTCCACGGTGACGGCCCCGGCCCGGACGGGAAGCTTGCGGGCCTCGAAGGCGAGGGCGGAGGCCAGCGCCATGGAGTCGGCGCCACCGGAACAGGCGACCAGCACCAGCGGCCGGTCGTCGCCGGGGGCGGGGGCAGGGCTGGTGCCAGGGGTGGGACTGGGGCCGGGGCCGGAGGCCGGACCGGCGTCGGTGCCGGGCTCGGCGGCCGGGGAGGAGGCGTCGATACCGGGCTCGGTGCCGGTACGGGCCGGGGGGGTGCCGGGCGCTCGCGTTCCCTCGGCGGCGGGCGGCTGGGCCGCGCTCGTACCGGCGACCGGTTCGGCCGGTCCGGTGGCCGTGGCGCGGTCGGCGGGGATCCGGAGGCCGCTGGACAGCCGTTCGACGGGTGGGTGGGCGGGGAGCCCGGGCGGCAGGGCGGCGGCCGGGGCGGGCAGACCGGCCAGGCCCGTCTGCCGGGTGGTGGGCGCGTCGGAGACAACGCTGCCGGGGCGGCCGGAGGCATCGCCGCCGACGAGGCCCGCGGGGCGGCCGGAGGCACCGCTGCCTTCGAGGCCCGCGGGGCGGCCGGGGCCGTCGTGGTGGAGGACGTCGCTGTCCAGGACGTCGTGGAGGACGCGGCGGACCGCCAGGCGTATCGCCGCGACCGCTGGATGGGGACCCATGTCCGGAGCCCTTCGTGTGGGGTGGGAAAGCCTCGGTGGAGTGCCTCGGCCGCAGTCCTAACGGCCGGGACGGGGGGTTCGGTCACTCACCCGCCGCGGAGGGTCGGCCTCCGGTGCGGTGACCAGGCCCGACGAGCCCGCCGGGTCCGGTCACGGAGAGTGCGTCGATGGTGACAGAACCGGACCCTTCCCCCGAGGATCGCACGCCTACCCGCTCCCCACGGTCCCTCGGATGGGTGATTGGGAGGGCGTGAACCTGCCGGCGTCGCGCCGGTCGGGATTCACTCCGCCCTGCGGTGCACCCGGGCCACCCAGTCCGAGGGGGCGGCGATCTCTGCCTTGGTGGGCAGGGTGTTCGGCGAGGTCCACACCCGGTTGAAGCCGTCCATGCCGACCTGGTCCACCACGGCCCGGACGAACCGCTCGCCGTCCCGGTACTGGCGCAGCTTGGCGTCCAGCCCGAGCAGTTTGCGCAGCGCCAGGTCGAGCCGGGAGGCGCCGCGCGCCCGGCGCTGCTGGAACTTCTCGCGGATCTCCGCGACCGACGGGACGACCTGGGGGCCGACGCCGTCCATCACGTAGTCGGCGTGCCCCTCCAGCAGCGACATCACGGCGGTCAGTCGGCCGAGGACCTCGCGCTGCTCGGGCGTCTGGACCAGTTCGACCAGCGAGCGGCCGTCCTCGTCGCGCTCGCCCTCGGGGCGGGCTCCGGCCAGTGCCTGGGCAGCCTCACGCAGCCGCTCCAGCACGGTGGCGGGGTCCATGTCGGTGGCGGCGAGGAAGGACTGGATCTCGTTCTTCAGGTGGTCGCGCAGCCAGGGCACCCCGGCGAACTGGGTGCGGTGGGTCTCCTCGTGCAGGCAGACCCAGAGCCGGAAGTCGTGCGGGTCGGCGTCCAGCTCGCGCTCGACGTGGACGATGTTGGGCGCCACGAGCAGCAGCCGGCCGCCGCCCTTGGCCCCGGCGGGCAGTTCGCGGGTGGCGGGGGCGAAGGTCTCGTACTGGCCGAGGACCCGGGAGGCCAGGAAGGACAGCAGCATGCCCAGCTCGACGCCGGTGACCTTGCCGCCGACCGCGCCGAGCACGGCGCCGCCGGGGGAGCCGGAGCGGCGTTCGCGCATCTTCTCCAGCATCGGGCTGAGCAGTTCGCGGAAGCCGGCGACATTGGCCTTGACCCAGCCGGCCCGGTCGACGACCAGGACGGGGGTGTCCTCCGGCTCATGCCCCTCGGGGATCATCCGGGTGAACGCCCGGACATGCTCCTCGGACGCCTTGGCGTGCCGCCGCAGCTCCGCGACGACCGCGCGCGCCTCGTCGCGGGTCACTTCCGGCCCTGGGCGTACCAGTCGGGTCGCGGTCGAGACCGCGAGGTTCCAGTCGACCATCTCGGCACCACCGATGCTCGTCATGCGTCAACCGTACGTGCTCGGGCGCGATCCGGGAGAGGGACGGGAGGGCGGCGACGGCGGGCGGGAGGAGGGAGCGGCGACGGCCGAAAGCGGCCCACCCGGACCGGAACGGCCGCCTCCGCCAGCCCTGGTGGGTACGCGGCGGTGACGGCGGGGCCGCACCGGCGGCGCACGCGGGCGGCCCGGCCGTACCCGTGGACCATCCGGCCCGATATCGCCCTCAGCGGGTCAGGGCCGTCGCCAGTTCGTCCAGGGCGGTCTGGGCGGCCTCAGGGGCGGGGGTGCCGTCGACCAGGAAGGCGAAGGCCAGCAGACGGCCGTCCGGGGTGGCCACCGTGCCGGCGAGGGCGTTGACGCCACTCAGGGTGCCGGTCTTGGCACGGACCAGCCCGGCGCCGGACGATGCGCCGGACGGGGAGGCGGCGAAGCGGCCGGCCAGGGTGCCGCTGAAGCCGCCGACCGGCAGTCCGGTGAGGGCGGGGCGCAGTCCGGGGCGGCCGGGGTCGGCGGCGAGGGCGAGCAGGGCGGTGAGGGTGGCCGGGGTGAGCCGGTCGGCCCGGTCCAGTCCGCTGGCGTCGGCGAACCGGGTGCCTCCCAGCGGTACGTCGAGCTTGCGCAGCTCGGCGGCGGTGGCGCGGCCGGCGCCGGCGAAGCTCGCGGGCTGGTCGTGGGCGAGGGCGGTCTGCCGGGCCAGTGCCTCGGCGAGGTCGTTGTCGCTGTCGGTGAGGGTCCGTTCGACCAGCGCGGAGAGCGGGGCGGAGTGGGTACGGGCGACCTGGTCGGCCTTCCGGGGGGCGCGGGCGGGCCGGGGGGCCGCCTCGGCAGTGACGCCCTCGGCCTTGAGCAGGGCGGCGAAGGCGCGCGCGGTGTCCCCGGACGGGTCGGCCGAGCGGGGGGCGGGCCCGGTGGCGGGGCCGTTGCCCCGGGCCTCGCGGGTCATCAGGGCGGTGACCGGGGCGAGGTTGTCGTTGACGCCGATCGGGTGCCGTACCGGGCCGGTGTAGAGGGAGTCGTCGTAGCCGAGCTTGACCTTCCCCGCGCCCCGGTCGTGCAGGGTGCGGGCGGTGTCCCGGGCGAGGGCCCGCAGCCGCCGCTCGTCCAGGGTGGGGTCGCCGCCGCCGACCAGGGTGAGGCGGCGGGCGTCGGCGGGGTCGGCGACCACGGTGGTGGGGATCCGGTGGTGGGGGCCGAGGGCGGAGAGCGCGGCGACCGAGGTGGCGATCTTGATGGTGGACGCGGGGGTCATCGGCGTGCCCGCGCCCTTGCCGTACAGCACCTTGCCGGTGCTCGCGTCGACCACGGAGGCGGTGCGCCGGGCGCCGAGCGCGTCGGCGGCGAGCAGCGGGTCCAGCCGCTTGGCGAGCGCGGCGGGCGCGGGGGCGGCGGCCTTGGCGGCGGAGCCGCTGCCGAGGGCGGTCAGCACCCCGGGGGCGCTGGGCGCCGGTACGGGTTGGGGGCGGCCGGGCAGGGCGTCCCCGGGCCGCCCGGAGTCCGGCCCGTCGGACGCGCCGTCCTCACCGGCGTCCGATTCACCCCCCGAGTCCGGTTCGCCGGGCCCGGGTTCGGTGGCGCCGGGGCGGTCGGGGCCGTGATCTGCGCCACCCGGCAGGAGGCGGGCGGTCGCCGCGGTCCGCTCGGCCGTACGCTGACCCGAGTCCCAGGGGCCGGCCAGGGCCGCAGCTCCGGCCGCCAGGACCAGACCGAGCGCCGCGGACCCCGCGGTGAGCCGCAGCACCTTCGGCTCCAGCACGGCTGACCAGCCCCTTTCGCGAGCACACGTTTGCGTGAGGGACACTTAACCACCGAGCTGTGCCGCGAGCACGGCACCCCCGGGCAGCACGGCGGTCCGAATCGGCCGGGGGCGCCGCCGAGGCGCGGCGTCACCGTCGCTTTGTCCTGTGCTGATCTTGGAGGAACCACCCGTGGAGTTCGACGTCACCATCGAGATCCCGAAGGGGTCGCGGAACAAGTACGAGGTGGACCACGAGACCGGCCGCATCCGGCTGGACCGCCGCCTGTTCACGTCCACCAGCTACCCGGCCGACTACGGCTTCATCGAGAACACCCTCGGTGAGGACGGCGACCCGCTGGACGCGCTGGTGATCCTGGACGAGCCGACCTTCCCGGGCTGCCTGATCAAGTGCCGCGCCATCGGCATGTTCCGGATGACCGACGAGGCGGGCGGCGACGACAAGCTGCTCTGCGTCCCGGCGTCCGACCCGCGTGTGGAGCACCTGCGGGACATCCACCACGTGTCGGAGTTCGACCGCCTGGAGATCCAGCACTTCTTCGAGGTCTACAAGGACCTGGAGCCCGGCAAGTCCGTCGAGGGCGCCAACTGGGTCGGCCGCGCCGAGGCCGAGGCCGAGATCGAGAACTCGTACAAGCGCCTGGCCCAGCAGGGCGACAAGCACTGACGCGGCGGGCCGCCGGGCACTGAGCCCGGCCCCTTGCGCCGAACGGGCGGCGCACCCCTCCCCTCACGGAGACGGGTGCGCCGCCCGTTCGCTTAGGCCGTCGGCACACCGCGTTCGTGCCGGGATGGGCAGGGGACCGGGACGCCGCGGCGGAGCGGATGGTGGCCGCTCGGACCTACGCACGGCGCGGGGGCGCCGGTCCGCTGTTCCTCGCCTGGCTGGACGCGGTGGAGGCCGAGTGCGAGACGCGGTGCGGAAACACCCGTACGGCGCTGCACCTCATCGGCCACGGCGAGGACCTGCTCGCGCGCCACCCGCAGGACACGGCTCCGGAATGGATGGACTGGTTCTCCCCCGCCCGGCTCGCCGCCTTCAAGGGCAACACCCAACTCCGCGCCGGGCACCTACCGCAGGCCCGGACCACTCTGGCGGGAGTGCTGGCCGAGCTCACCACCACCGAGGACAAGCAGCGCATCGTCGTACTCGGCGATCTCGCGGCGGTCGAGGCCGCCGACGCGCAGCCGGAGCGCGCCTGCGACTACGCCCGCGAGGCGCTCGACCTGCTGGAGATCACCTGGTACGCCACCGGCATGGAGCGGGTCCGCGACGTACGGCGCACCCTGACCCCCTGGCAGCACGAGCGCTGCGTTCGCGACCTCGACGACCAGCTGTACCGCTGGAGCACCACGGTCAGCGCGCTCGGCCGTTGAAGTCCGCGATCAGGGCGGGTAGTTCCGCCAGGGATTCGACCCGGAAGGTCGGCAGCTCCCTGGCTTCGGGGCTGTCCCACTGGATCGTGGCCCAGGGGCCGCGGTGGACGAGCGCGGTCGGCATTCCGGCGGCGACTGCCGGGCGGAGGTCGTTGTCGACCCGGTCGCCGACGTAGAGGATCTCGCCCGCTTCGTACGGGACGGCCTCGGCGACCCGTACGAAGAAGGCCGGGTCGGGCTTGGCGGCGCCCCAGTCGTCCGAGGTGCCGATCAGGTCCACGTCCGCGGCGAACAGTTCCCGCAGCCGGCCTCCGGCCCGTACGGTCTGGTTCCCGGCGATGCCCAGCCACAGCCCGGCCCGGCGCAGTGCGGCCAGCGCGGGGCGGACGTCGGGGTAGAGGTCCTCCTCGCCGAAGTGCTCCGGCTGCCCGGTCTCTACGCGCCGCTCGCGCTCGGCGTACAAGTCGAAGCCGGGGCGGAACACCTGGAAGGTCTCGCGGTAGTCGCGGCCCTGGGCGATGACGGCGCCGAACACGGCCGCGAAGGTGTGCCGGGGGACGCCGAGCCAGTCGGCCCAGGTGCCGTACTCCCGGGTCTCGTCCACCAGGCACTCACCGACGTCGAACACCACCGCGCGGATCATGTGCTGATCGTAGGGGTGACGTCCGGCCGCCCCCGTGGGGTGGTGGTTCGGGTGGGGCCTTGAAGGTGCCCATACTGGGCAGGCGGGCCTGGTGAGCCGGGTGCGTCTGGTGGGACGGGCAGGGATTCGGACGGGAGTGGGGACGAGTACGGTGGCGCCGGAGTCGGACGGTCCCGAGGACCGTAAGCCGCAGTCGGACGAGGCACACAGCGCGTTCACGCCGCCGCTGGGGGTGGAGCAGCCGCCGTTGCCGGAGCTGGACCAGCCGACGTCCGAGTTCGCGATGCCGAAGGGGTTCGCGGCCGAGCCGGCGGCGGTGGAGCCGGAGGGGTCGGCGTTCCTGATGCCGGCCACCTACTCGGCGCGGCAGTCGCCGCCGGCGTTCACGCCCGCGCAGGGGTTCCCCTCGCTGAAGCTGTCGCGGGACGCGCCCTGGCAGGACCGGATGCGCACCATGCTGCGGATGCCGGTGAGCGAGCGCCCGGTGCCGGAGCCGGCGCAGAAGCAGGACGACGACACCGGGCCGGCCGTGCCGAGGGTGCTGGACCTGACGCTGCGTATCGGGGAGCTGCTGCTCGCGGGCGGCGAGGGTGCGGAGGACGTCGAGGCGGCGATGTTCGCGATCTGCCGCTCGTACGGTCTGGATCGGTGCGAGCCGACGGTGACATTTACCTTGCTTTCGGTCACGCATCAGCCGTCGCTGGTGGACGATCCGGTGACGGCGAGCCGGACGGTGCGGCGGCGGGGCACGGACTACACACGGCTGTCGGCGGTGTATCTGCTGGTCGCGGACATCAACTCGGCGGACCAGGAGGTCTCGCTGGAGGAGGCGTACCGGCGGCTGGCGGAGATCCGGCGCAACCGGCACCCCTACCCCGGGTGGGTGCTGACGGCGGCGGCCGGGGGGCTGGCCGGGTCGGCGTCGCTGCTGCTCGGCGGTGGGCTCGCGGTGTTCCTGATCGCGGCGGCCGGGGCGATGCTCGGCGACCGGCTGGCCTGGCTGGCGGCCGGGCGCGGGCTGCCGGAGTTCTACCAGTTCGCGGTGGCGGCCGCGCCCCCGGCGGCGCTGGGCGTCGGCGCGAGTCTGCTGCACGCGGGGCTCCAGCCGTCGGCGGTGATCACCGGTGGGCTGTTCGCGCTGATCCCGGGACGGGCGCTGGTGGCGGCCGTGCAGGACGGGTTGACCGGGTTCTACATCACGGCGTCGGCCAGACTGCTGGAGGTCGGGTACTTCTTTGTCGCCATTGTGGTCGGGGTATTGACGGTGCTGTACGGGGGTGTGCAGCTGGGCGCCACGTTGAACCCGGAGGGGGTGCTCAACAGCGAGGAGCGGCCGGTCCTCCAGATCCTGGCCGCGGTGCTGCTGTCGGTGACCTTCGCCGTACTGCTCCAGCAGGAGCGGACGACGGTGTTGATCGTGGCCCTCAACGGCGGGATCGCCTGGGTGGTGTACGCCTCCATAGCGGTCACGGCGGGCGGGTCGTCGGTGATGGCGACGGCGACGGCGGCCGGGACGGTGGGCCTGTTCGGGCAGCTGATGGCCCGCTGGGAGCACACCTCCTCGCTGCCGTATGTGACGGCGGCGATCGGCCCGCTGCTGCCGGGTAGCGCCACCTACCTGGGGGTGCTGAACATCGCACAGAACAACATGGACGACGGTTTCACGTCGCTGGCGCGGGCGGCCGCGCTGGCGCTGGCCATCGCGATCGGGGTGAACCTCGGTGGCGAGCTGGCCCGGTTGTTCATGCGCTCCCCGGCCTCGGCGGCGCTGCGCCGGGCGGCGAAGCGGACCAGGGGGTTCTGACCCCTTCTCGTGGGCGGTATGCCCGGTTTCGGGTTAAGGATGGGAGGGACGGCCGTCGGAAGCGGACGGTCGCGTTCCCCCACTCGCGCGTTCCCCCGACCCGCGCGCTCCCCCACCCGGAGGCCGCCCATGCTGTCGCTGCCAGGTCTCTCGCTGTGGCCGCCCTCGCTGCTGGGGCCGATCGCCGGCGGGGTGGGGTACGGGGTGGCGGCGGGCGCGCGGGGCGCGGCGGAGGTGGCGGGGACGCTGCTCGGGGTCCCGCGGCGCGGAGTGTGGTGGCGCGAGGGGCGCTGCCATATCGCGGCGCACGGGCTGCACGGGGCGGGCGGCACCCTGGTGGCCGCGCGGATCGAGGAGGCGCTGGAGCGGCACCCGGGGGTGCACTGGGCGCGGGTCAACGGGCCGTCGGAGCGGGTGATCGTGGCGGTGGCCTCGCCGCCGCCGTCCGAGCGGGAGCTGATCGCCCTGGTGAAGCGGGCGGAGGGGGAGCTTCCGGAGGAGGACGAGGGGGAGCCCTATCACCCCAGTGAGGGGCCGCGGACCCGGCACTCGCTGCCCGCGCTGGCCGCCGACTCGGTGGCACTGGGCATGACCGCCGTACGCCGGCTGGCGCCATGGCTGCGGCTGGCGCCGGAGGTGGCCGGGCTCGCCGGGGTGCTGCACCACCATCCGGCGCTGCGGCGGCTGGCCGCCGGGGTCGGCGGCGCCGAGCAGGCCGAGTCGCTGCTGCCGGTGGTGCACGCCCTCGCCCAGGGCGCCGCCACCCGGGGCGGCGGGCTGGTGCTGGACGTCACCGAGCGGGTGGCCCAGTGGCGGGAGGCGAGCGCCGAGCGGGCGGCCTGGGAGGAGGCCGAACCGCGCCTGGTGGCGGGCCCGGAGCACGCGGCGGCCGACCCGGTGGTGGCCGAGCAGGCCGCCCCGGCGCCGGACGACCGGGCCGACCGGTACACCGAGCGGGCGATGGCGGCCGGACTGGCGGCGGGCGCGCTGGCGGCGCCGTTCGCCGGTCCGCGCAAGGGCTTCGCGGTGGCGCTCGCGGCGCTGCCGAAGGCGCCGGGGGCGGGGCGGGAGGGGTTCGCCACCAGTCTGGGGCGGGCCCTGTCGCTGCGCGGGACGGTGGTGATGGACCGGGGCGCGCTGCGGCGGCTGGGGCAGATCGACACGGTGGTGCTGGACGAGGCGGCGCTGCGCGGTGAGCGGTACGAGCCGGTGGATCTGGAGTTGGTCGGCGGCGGGGTGGATGCGGAGGAGGTGTCGGGGCGGCTGTTCGCCCTGTTCGACGCGGATGAGCCGCTGGGGGTGCGGGGGGAGGGCGGTACGGACCAGCCGGTGAAGCCGGGAGATGGCGGCGGCTGGGTACTCGGCCCGCTGGAGGAGCTGGAGCTGACGGGGCGGGGGGCCACCGGGCGGCAGGCGGCGGGGAAGCTGCGGCGGCGCGGGGCCGAGCGGGTGCTCGGGCTGGCCCGGGGCGGGAAACTGCTGGCGGTGGTGGGGCTGGCCACGCCGAGCGCCCCCGGGGCGGAGGCGGTCGCGGCGGCGGCCCGGCGGGCGGGCGCCCGGGTAGTGCTGGCGAGCGACCGGGAGCACCCCGGCTACCGGTTCGCCGACGCGGTGGTCCCCGCGGGTGGGCGGCTGGTCGCCTCGGTGCGCGGGCTCCAGGCGGACGGGGCCGTGGTGCTGCTGGTCTCCGGCAACCGCCGGGCGCTCGGCGCGGCCGACTGCGGGGTGGGCGTGCACCGGGAGGGCGAGCCGCCCGCCTGGGGCGCCCATCTGCTGGTGGGCGCCGATCTGGAGGCGGCCGGGCTGCTGGTGGACGCGGTGGGCGCGGCCGCCAAGGTGGACCACGACTGCCGGGTGCTGGCGGCCGGGGGCAGCGGGATCGGCGCGGTGGCCGCCCTCCAGGCCCGGGCCCCGGAGGCGGCCTCCCGGGCCATGGCGGCCAGCACCGGGGCGGCGACCCTGGCGTTCGGGGTGGGGGTGTGGCGGGCCCGGCAGCTGCTGGCCCGGCCGCTCACCCCGCCGGTGACCAGCGTGCCCTGGCATCTGATGCCGCCGGAACGGGTGCTGGAGCGGTTGGGCAGCCGGGGGGAAGGGCTGGACGGGGGCGAGGCGGCGTCCCGGGCCGGTGGCAGGGACGGGGCCGGGGGCGGGGAGCCGGCCCGGCTGACGCTGGCGGCGGCCTTTGCCGAGGAGCTGGCCAACCCGCTGACCCCGGTTCTGGCCGGTGGCGCCGCGCTCGCCACCGCCGTCGGTTCGCGGACCGACGCGGTGCTGGTGGCCGCCATCACCGGCGCCTCGGCGCTGATCGGCGGCTTCCAGCGGGTGCGGACGGAACGGGCGCTGGCCGAGCTGTTCGCCCGTTCGGCGGTGGGCGCCCGGGTGCGGCGGGCCGGGCGGGAGCGGCTGGTCACCGCGGAGGAGCTGGTGCCGGGCGATGTGGTGCTGCTGCGCCCCGAGGACGTGGTCCCGGCCGACTGCCGGCTGCTGGAGACCGAGGGGCTGGAGGTGGACGAGTCCTCGCTGACCGGTGAGTCGCTGGCGGTGCGCAAGGACCCGGCCCCGGTGGTGGCCGCCCAGCTCGGCGACCGGCGCTCGATGGTCTACGAGGGGACGACCGTCTCCGCCGGGCGGGCGGTGGCCGTGGTGGTGGCCACCGGCTCCGGGACGGAGGTGGGGCGCAGCCTCGCCACCGCCCGGCAGGCCGCGCCGGAGACCGGGGTGGAGGCCCGGCTCGCCGCGCTGACCCGGGCCAGCCTGCCCATCGCGCTCGCCTCCGCCGGGGCGGTGGCCGGCGCCGGGCTGCTGCACGGCCGCCCGCTCGCCGACAACCTGTCCTCCGCGGTGAACCTGGCCGTGGCCTCCGTACCCGAGGGGCTGCCGTTCCTGGTCAACGCCGCCCAGCTGGCCGCGGCCCGGCGGCTCGCGGAGGTCGGCGCGCTGGTCCGCAACCCGCGCACCATCGAGGCGCTGGGCCGCGCGGATGTGCTCTGCTTCGACAAGACCGGCACGCTGACCGAGGGCCGGCTGCGGCTGGCCGGGGTCAGCGACGGCGGGGACGGGGTGGCGGCGCCGGACCGGCTCGATCCGGTACGCCAGGAGGTGCTGGCCGCCGCGCTGCGGGCCACCCCGGCGGCCCGCCAGTCCGAGCCGATGGCCCACCAGACCGACCGGGCGGTCACCGACGGGGCGCGCACCGCCAAGGTCGGCGTACGGCAGGGGGCGGCGCGCTGGCAGCGGCGGGACACCCTGCCGTTCGAGCCCTCCCGGGCGTACCACGCCACCTCGGGCCGGGCCTCCGGCGGCGGGCTGCTCAGTGTGAAGGGCGCCCCGGAGAACGTCCTCGACCGATGTGTACGGCAGCGGGAGGGCGAGCGGCACACGCCCCTGGACAACGCCGGGCGGGCGGCGCTGGCGGCCCGCGCCGAGGAGCTGGCCGGGGCCGGGCGGCGGGTGCTGGCGGTCGCCGAGCGGCGGATGGACGAGGGCGAGGAGCTGACCGACGAGTCCGTACGCGAGCTGGTCTTTCTGGGCTTCCTCACCCTCGCCGACCCGGTCCGCAAGGGCGCCGCCCCGGCCACCGCCCGGCTGCGCGCGGCGGGCGTGCATACGGTGATGCTCACCGGCGACCACCCGGCCACCGCGGACGCCATCGCCACCGAGGTGACGGCCGAGGTGTCGGATGTCGCCGAGCCCAGGGTGATCACCGGCCCCGAGCTGGACGAGCTGGCGGACGAGGAGCTGGACGCGCTGCTGCCGGAGGTGGACGTGATCGCCCGGTGCAGCCCGCACCACAAGGTGCGGATCGTCCAGGCGTACCAGCGCACCGGCCGTACGGTCGCGATGACCGGCGACGGCGCCAACGACGCCCCGGCGATCCGGCTGGCCGACATCGGGATCGCGCTGGGCCACCGCGGCACCCCGGCCGCCACCGCCGCCGCCGACCTGGTGGTGGGCGACGACCGGCTGGAGACCATCGTCTCGGCGCTGATGGAGGGCCGGGCGATGTGGGCCTCGGTACGGGCCGCGCTCGGCATCCTGATCGGCGGCAACCTCGGCGAGGTCACCTTCAGCGTGCTGGTCTCCACCCTGACCGGCCGCACCCCGCTGGGCGCCCGGCAGATCATGCTGGTCAACCTGCTGACCGACCTGGCGCCCTCGCTGGCCATCGCGGTCCGGGAGCCGACCGGGCAGACCGCCCAGCGGCTGCTGACCGAGGGCCCGAGCCGCTCGCTGGGCTCGGCGCTGACCGGCGAGATGCTGCTGCGCGGCGCGGTCACCGCGACCGGGGCGGGCCTGGCCTGGGGCGCCGCCCGGCTGACCGGCCGCCACCGCCGCGCCGGGACGGTGGCCCTGGCCGCGGTGGTCGGCACCCAGCTGGCCCAGACCCTCGCCACCGGCGGCCTGGACCGCAATGTGCTGGCGGCGAGCCTGGGCTCGGCCGCGGTGCTGGCCGCTGTCATCCAGTCCCCGGGCGTCAGCCAGTTCTTCGGCTGCACCCCGCTCGGCCCGGTCGGCTGGTCCATCGCCCTGGGCGCCATCGCCACCGCCACCCTGGCCGGCACCGCGATCGCCCCGCTGGTGCGCCGGAGGGTGGAGCAGGCGGCCACAGAGGACAGCCCGGTGGATACGGGGGACGGTACGGGGACGGGCTCCGGGAGCGGTACGGGGGCGGGCTCCACATCCCGTACGGATACGGGCACGCGTACGGCGGAGGGGCCGGCGGACGGGGTGTCCACCGGCCCCTCGGGGGGTGCCTAGCCGGGCTCGGCGCCCTGGCGCCCGTACCTCTCCTGCCGCGTACCGCCTACCGCCTACCGCTTGGCGTGGCGGCCGCGCCCGCCGGACGGGGGCGGGACGGAGCCGGGGTCGACCGCGCCCGCGGTCCCGGCCGCCTCGGCCTTGCGGTTCTGCGAGCGGGCGCGCAGGAACTCGATGATGATCGGCACCACCGAGATCAGCACGATCAGGATCAGGATCGCCTCGATGTGCTGGTGCACGAACTCGACCTTGCCGAGCGAGGCGCCCAGCAGGGTGACGCCCGCGCCCCAGAGCAGCCCGCCGATGACGTTGAAGGTGATGAACGAGCGGTAGTTCATCCGGCTCACGCCCGCGATGATCGGGGTGAAGGTCCGCACGATCGGCACGAAGCGGGCCAGGATCAGCGACTTGGGGCCGTGCTTCTCGAAGAAGACATGCGCCTTCTCCACGTTCTCCTGCTTGAACAGCCTGGAGTCCGGCCGACGGAACAGCGAGGGGCCGACCTTCCGGCCGAACAGATAGCCCACCTGGTCGCCGATCACCGCGGCGAGCACCACCAGGGTGCACACCATCCACAGCGGGTGGTCGATGACCCCGGTGGTGACCAGCAGCCCGGTGGTGAACAGCAGCGAGTCCCCGGGCAGGAAGAAGCCGATCAGCAGGCCCGACTCGGCGAAGACGATGATCAGGACACCGATCAGCCCGAAGGTCTGGATGAGGTAGTCCGGGTCCAGCCAGCTCGGTCCGAGCGCAAGCGTGTTCACGAGTTCCGGGCTCCTGGTTCGGTGGGCAGCGGGCGCCCGCCGGGTAAGGGCGGGCGCCCCAAATTATCAACTGCCCGGCCGGGTGGACCCGCCCCGCAGGTCAGCCGCCGTGCCGGTCGGCCAAGCCCTCCGGCTGCCGTCAGCCGTGCCGGTCGGCGTTGGCGGCGATGGCCGCGGCCAGGTGCTCGGCGAAGCCGGGGTGCAGCGCGTCGTAGTGCGCCCTGAACCGCTGGTCGGCCACGTACATCTCGCCCAGGCAGCGGTGCATCGCGTGCGCGCAGTCGTAGAAGGTGTCGTGGAGGTGCTGGCGGTGCTCCTCGGCGAGGTCCATCGCCCGTTCCCCCGTCGGCGGCTCACCGGCCGCCAGCAGGGCCGCGTACCGGGCGTTCCAGTCGTCCATCTCGCCCTTGATGCGCTGCCAGTCCGCCTTGGTGTGGCCGGCGGTACGGCGCTGCGACTGGCGGTACGCCTCGGTGTCGCCCCAGCGCTGCTCCACCTCCTCCTGGTACTGCTCGGGGTCGTGCTCCCCGAAGACCTCGAACCGCTCCTCCGGTGTGAGGTTGATGCCCAATTTCCTCGCCTCCATGGCGTGCTCGACGGCCTCGGCCATCTTTCTCAGCTCGGCGATCCGGGCGGACAGCAGCGCGTGCTGGCGCCGCAGGTGCTCCTGCGGGTCCGTGTCCGGGTCGTCGAGCAGGGCCGCGACCTGGTCGAGCGGGAAGCCCAGCTCCCGGTAGAACATGATCTGCTGCAGCCGGTCGAGGTCGGCCTCGTCGTAGCGCCGGTGGCCCGCGTGGCTGCGGCCGCTCGGGGCGAGCAGCCCGATCTCGTCGTAGTGGTGCAGGGTGCGCACCGTCACCCCGGCGAAACCGGCGACCTGTCCCACGGAGTAGCCCATGGCTCCCCGCTCCCTTCTTCCTCGGTACGCCCCTCAGCCTGGGCCCTCACGCCACGTGAGGTGCAAGCTCGTCGGTGCCTGGTCAGCCGCCGAGGCGGCGGAAGCGGCCCACGGCGAGCGGGAGGAACACCGCGACCAGCAGCAGCGGCCAGGCCACCGCCAGCAGCGCGGCGTGCTCGGCGGCCCAGGAGCCGCCCGCCGCCGACCCCGGGGCGCCGACCAGGTCCCGTACCGCCGTCGCGGTGGCCGACACCGGGTTCCACTCCACGGCCGCGGCCAGCCAGCCCGGCATCGACGCGGGCGCGGCGAACGCGGTGGAGAGGAACCCCACCGGCCAGACCAGGATCTGCACCGCCTGCACCAGCTCCGGGCGGCCCGCCACCATCGCCAGGTGGATGCCCACCCACAGCATGGCGAAGCGCAGCAGGAGCAGCAGCCCCACGGTCGCCGCGAGCGCCCCGGCCCCACCTCCGGGCCGCCAGCCCACCGCGTAGCCGACCGCGAGCATCACGGCGAGACCGACCGCCGACTGGAGCATGTCGGCGGCCGAGCGGCCGACCAGCACCGCCCCGTCGGCCATCGGCATGGCCCGGAAGCGGTCGATGACGCCCTTGTCGAGGTCCTGGGTGACCGCGAGCATGGTCGACTCCAGGCCGAAGGCCATGGTGAGGGCGAGCATCCCGGGGACCAGGTAGTCGATATAGGCGCCGTCCACGCCCCGGCCGCCGCCGATGAGGTAGCCGAACATCAGCAGCAGCATCACCGGGAAGACCAGTCCGACCACGACCTGGGCCGGCTGCCTCGCCCAGTGCGCCAGCTCCCGCCGGGTCATGGTCCACGAGTCGGCCGCCGCCCAGGTCACCGCCGAGCCGAGCGCGCTCATACCGGCACCTCCGTCCGGTCGGTCAGCTGGGTGTCATCGGTCAGCCGGGTCTCATCGGTCAGGTGGAGGAAGACCTCGTCCAGGGTGGGGCGGCGGACCGCGATGTCCTCCGCCTCGACACCGGCCGCCGCGAGCTCCCGCACCACCAGCGTCAGCGCGGCCATCCGGTCCGCGACCGGGGCGCTGACCAGCCGCCGGTCCGGGTCCACCGCGGCTCCGGCGGGCAGCAGCGCGGCGGCCTCGGCGAGCCGGCCGGCGTCCCGTACCACCACGTCGATCCGGTCGCCGCCCAGCCGGCCCTTCAGCTCGTCCACGGTGCCGTCGGCGATGACCCGGCCGCGGGCGACCACCGAGACCCGGTCGGCGAGCTGGTCGGCCTCCTCCAGGTACTGGGTGGTCAGCAGTACGGTGGTGCCGCCGCCGACCAGTGAGCGCACCGCGTTCCACACCTCGGTGCGGCCGCGCGGGTCGAGCCCGGTGGTCGGCTCGTCCAGGAACAGCACCTCCGGTTCGGTGATCAGCGAGGCGGCCAGGTCGAGCCTGCGCCGCATCCCGCCGCTGTACCGCTTCACCGCCTTGCCCCCGGTGCCGACCAGCCCGAACCTCTCCAGCAGCTCGTCCGCGCGGGCCCCGGCCCGGCGGGCGCCCAGGTGGTACAGCCGCCCGAACATCTCCAGGTTCTGCCGGCCGCTCAGCTCCTCGTCCAGCGCCGCGTGCTGGCCGAGCAGCCCGATCCGGCGCCGCACCTCGCCCGCGTGGGTGCGGACGTCGTACCCGGCCACCCGGGCGGTGCCGCCGTCCTGGCGCAGCAGCGTCGCCATGATCCGTACGGCGGTGGTCTTGCCCGCCCCGTTGGGCCCCAGCACCCCGTGGACGGTGCCGCGCCGGACGCTCAGGTCCAGCCCGTCCAGGGCGTGCTTCTCCCCGTACCGCTTTCCGACACCCTCCAGGGTGATCGCCTCGCTGTCGGCCATCCCGCTCCCCTCTGATCTGACCGCCTGGCTAGTAAAACTTGACTACTACGCGAGCTTGACTACTACGCGAGGAGGCGAGGAAGCACCCCGATCGCGAGCCCCGAACGATATACCCCGACCCCGCACTAGTCAAACTTGATTAACGGAACCCTCAGCGGTTGTCGCCGGGGTGGGGCACGCCCGTGGCGTACGGGTTCTCCTGGCCCTCGGCGAGGACGCCGACGAAGTGCTCGCCCTCACCGGCGAAGGTGTACGCCCCGCCCTCCACCCGCCGGATCAGCCCCCGGGTCCACTCGGCGCCGGTGTCGGCGGAGTCGAGCCAGTAGTTCATGATCTCGCCGATGTGGCCGAACTGCCCGGGGCCCTGGGCGGGCGTGTAGTACTCGGTGACGGACTCCCGCCACTGCCGCAGCGCCACCACCCGCGCGTTCAGTAGCGCCAGCACCTCGGCCCGCTCCAGCTCCACCATCAGGCCGAGCGCGCCGGCCAGCGCGTCCGTCCCGGCCTCGGGGTCGGACAGCCCGGCGCGCAGCAGGGCCATGAACTCCTCGGTGCCCCGCTCGGTGACCTCGTACTCGGTGCGCGGCGGCCCGCCGGCGGTGCTGGGCGCCGTCTCGTAGGCGTGCAGCAGGCCCTGCTTGGCCATCTGCTTCAGCGCGTGGTAGATCGACCCCGGCTTGGCGTTGGACCACTCGTGGGCGCCCCAGAACTCCAGGTCGTTGCGGACCTGGTAGCCGTGCGCCCGCCCGTGCTGGCGCACCGCCCCGAGGACCAGCAACCGGATCGCCGACATGTGCACCCCTGTCCGTCCCACGCGACCGTCGTACGCGACCGCGGTGTGCGACCGCGGTATGCGATCCGATCAGGGTACGGCGGGGGGTGGGGGCACACACGGCGGCGGTAGTCAACCGGGCCGGATCGCGATACGCGGGTGTCCCCGGCCTGGGCGGGCCGGGGACACGGGATACGGCGCGCGGGTCAGAACGGGAAGCGGCTGCGGCCGTGCTGGATGGAGATCCACTTGTGGGTGGTGAACGCCTCCACGGTGGACTCGCCGTTCAGCCGGCCCACACCCGAGTGCTTCTCGCCGCCGAACGGCACGATCGGCTCGTCGTGCACGGTCGAGTCGTTGATGTGGATCATCCCGGTCCGCACCCGCTGGGCCAGCCGGACGCCGCGCTCGATGTCACCGGTGTGGACCGCGCCGCTCAGACCGTACGGGGTGTCGTTGGCGATCCGCACCGCCTCCTCGTCCCCGTCGAAGGGGATGAGGGTCACCACCGGGCCGAAGATCTCCTGGCGCAGCACCGGGGAGTCGTCCGGTACGCCGGTGAGCACCGTCGGGGAGAGCACGTTGCCCTCGGCGGTGCCGTGCACCAGGGCGGTGGCGCCGCCCGCCACGGCCTGCTCGACCAGCGCGGTCACCGCCTCCACCTGCGAGGAGTTGATCAGCGGGCCGAGGTGGGTGGCCGGGTCCGCCGGGTCGCCGGACACCAGGGTGCGCACCTTGGCGGTGAACTTCTCGGTGAACGCGGCCTCGACCGACCGGTCCACCAGCACCCGGTTGGCGGCCATGCAGACCTGGCCCTGGTGGACGAAGCGGCTGAAGACGGCCGCGTCCACCGCGTAGTCGAGGTCGGCGTCGTCCAGCACGATCAGCGCGCTGTTGCCGCCCAGCTCCAGCACCGACCGCTTGAAGTTGGCGGCGCAGACGGTGGCCACATGCTTGCCGACCTTGTCGGAGCCGGTGAAGGAGATCACCGAGGGCACCGGGTGCTCCAGCAGGGCGTCCCCGATCTCCGCGATGTCGGTGATCACCACATTGAGCAGCCCGGGCGGCAGCCCCGCGTCCTCGAAGAGCTTGGCGACCAGGCTGCCGCCGAGGATCGGGGTGTTCTGGTGCGGCTTGAGCACCACCGCGTTGCCCAGGGCCAGCGCGGGGGCGACGGACTTCAGCGACAGCAGGAAGGGGAAGTTGAACGGGCTGATGACGCCGACCACACCGACCGGGACGCGGTAGAGGCGGTTCTCCTTGCCGTCCTCCGGGGAGGGCAGGATCCGGCCCTCGGGGCGCAGCGCCAGGTTGACCGCCTCGCGCAGGAACTCCTTGGCGAGGTGCAGTTCGAAGCCCGCCTTGGTGCGGGTGCCGCCCAGCTCGGCGATGATCGCCGCGGCGATCTCCTCCTCCCGCTCCTCCACCAGCCGCAGGGCCCGCTCGAAGACGGCGCGGCGGGCGTACGGGTTGGTGTCGGCCCAGGCCTGCTGCGCCCGCTCGGCGGCCCGGTACGCCTGATCGACCTCGTCCACGGTGGCCACCGTTATGGAGGCCAGCTTCTCGTCGTTGTACGGGTTGAAGTCGATGATGTCCCACGAGCCGCCGCCGGTCCGCCACTCACCGTCGATGTACTGCTGGGCAAGGTCTGTGAAGTAGGACATGCCATCCCTTCCGGAACCGGGGCGGACACGGGTCGGCCGGGAACGCCGGTGCGGCGGCCCCGGGCCTCGGGCCGCGGGCGCGGCCGGCCCCACATGACGAGACGTCATGACGAGACGTCATCCTACTGAGGAGTCAAACAAGTTGAACGGTTCCTTGCGATTCGCCTTCGCCGGGTTTCCGAGGTTGGCGGAATCGCGCCGGAGCGCCCGCCCCGCCGATCGATCAGCCGAGGTCAGATCAGTCCCAGTCCGTTCAGCCGCAGTCCGTTCAGCCGCAATCCGTTGAGCCGAGGTCAGATCAGCTGGAGCAGGCCGCGCAGCAGGTCGCGGGTCTCCTCCGGGCCGGGGCTGTCGGCGTGCAGCCGGGCGAGTGCCCGCTCGTACTGGGCCACGTCCTCCGGCTTGTCCAGATAGAGGGAGCTGGTCATCTGCTCCAGGTAGACCAGGTCGGAGAGGTCCGACTCGGGGAACCTGAGCATGGTGAAGGCGCCGCTCTCGCCCGCGTGGCCGCCGAAGCTGAACGGCATCACCTGGAGGGTGACGTTGGGGCGCTCGGACACGTCGATGAGGTGCTTGAGCTGATCCCGCATGACGTTGCGGTCGCCGTACGGGCGGCGCAGCGCGGCCTCGTCGAGGACGGCGTGGAAGTGCGGGGCCCGCTCGGAGACCAGCACCTTCTGGCGTTCGGTGCGCAGCGCGACCCGGCGGTCGACCTCGGCCTCGGAGGCGCCCGGCATACCGCGGGCGACCACGGCGTGCGCGTACGCCTCGGTCTGGAGCAGCCCGTGCACGAACTGCACCTCGTAGATGCGGATGAGCGAGGCGGCGCCCTCCAGGCCGATGTAGGTCTGGAACCAGTTCGGCAGCACATCGCCGTAACTGTGCCACCAGCCCGCGACATTGGCCTCCCGCACCAGGGCGAGCAGCGCGGTGCGCTCGGTCTCCTCGGTGACGCCGTAGAGGGTGAGCAGGTCCTCGATGTCTCTGGCCTTGAAGCTCACCCGTCCCAACTCCATGCGACTGATCTTGGATTCGGATGCCCGGATCGAGTAGCCGGCCGCCTCGCGCGTGATCCCACGCGACTCGCGCAGCCGCCGCAGCTGCGAACCCAGCAGGATGCGCCGTACCACGGAGCCGCCCGACTCTGTTGCGGTCACGTCTCCACCCTCCCCACTCGCTGATGTGTACGACGGAGCACCCCCAGAGCCCCGAGAAGCCGGATTCTGCCACCAAACGCTCCGAGGCGTACGCGATCGGTTACAGAAAGAGCCGCAGTGGCCGGAGGGCGACCCTCCGGATCACCGGCATATGACGCCGGATCACTGGCATATGACCGGGACATCACGCCGGAGCGAAGAATCGGTGGGGGAAGATTTGCCGCTAACCGGTACGTACGATGATAGTACGGTCGCGTGCACGTGCATCTGCCCTTGCATCGGCTGGTCGCTTTCGGAACCATGGGCCCCGCGCACCTGCGTACTCGTTCGTGTTGTCGCACCACAGCCGCGAATCCCGGGAGTGCCTCGCATGGGGACGAATGGATCGACCATGCTCGCGCCTTTAAGGCAGGGGCTTATGCCGATCGACGCCGCGTCCGTCTCCTCCTCTGCCTCCTGCGCCCTGCCCGGCCGCTACGAAGCGGTGCGCGGGGCTCGTGAGTTCACCAGCACCACGCTGGCCCGGTGGGAGCTGTCCGAACGGTTCGACGATGTCGCGCTGGTGGTCTCCGAACTGGTCACCAACGCCCTGCGGCACGCCCTGCCCCCAGAGGGCTCGGTGGCGCCCACCCGTTACGAGGCCCCGGTGCGGCTGCATCTGATGCGCTGGACCGGGCGGTTGGTGTGCGCGGTGCGCGACCCGAGCCCGCAGTGCCCCACCGCCCGTGAGGCGGAGGAGGACTTCGCGGCCGAGTCGGGGCGCGGGCTGCTGCTGGTGGAGTCCTTCAGCGACAGCTGGGGCTGGCACCCGCTGGCCGGCACCCTGCGCGGCAAGGTGGTCTGGGCGCTGTTCCGCCTGGTCGAGCCGGCCTGCCCGGCCGGGCTCTCCGACCCCCTGCCCACCGCCGGACCGCCGTCTCCCGCGGGCCCCGCGGACCCGATCGCCCCGACCGCTCCGATCACTCCGGCCGGTCCGATCGCGTCACCCTGAGGCCATCGGCCGCCGGGGGGAGGCGGCCGTTCCCCCGCGAGGGCTCCGCGCCACCGGCACCGACCGGGCGGCGCGGAGCCTTCGCCGTAAGACCGATCAGCATCCGCCATCGGCTGCGGCCGACGTTCAGTTCCCCACCAGGTGGTCGAACTCCCCGTCCTTCACGCCCAGCAGCATCGCCTCGATCTCGGCGGGCGTGTAGACCAGCGCGGGCCCGTCCGGGTGCCGTGAGTTGCGCACCGCCACCGCCCCGCCGGGTAGTTTGGCGAACTCCACGCAGGAGCCCTGCGAGTTGCTGTGCCGGCTCTTCTGCCAGACCACGCCGCGCAGTTCCGTGGCCGCCATGCCGTTGTACGCGTGGTGCACAGAACTCTCCCGGGGATACATGATGCTTAGGTCAACCAAGCGGGATCATAGCTCCGTTCATATGCACCTGCATGAGCAGATGCACGTGCACGCGGGGTCATCCCCTGGTTACCCACCTGGTCACCGCCGCGGGCCGGCCGACGGGGCGGCCCACTACAAGAAGACGCCCGGAAGCCGCCCAACGCTCCCGTTCTCCGCGACGGGTTCCGGCGGCACCCGTTCCGGTGACCCTCCGACCCGGTGCCGCGTTCACCCGTCCCAAGCCGCCATCCTCCGGCTTGTTCCCGCCCCCTCCTCCCCACGGCATACGAAACCGGCCCCCCGCGGCACTCAATCGGTGCCATGGAGGGCCGGAATCCATCGCCCGGCAGCCGCTTCCGGTCCCGGGCGGCCGGTGCGGCGCCCTCCGAGCCGGCGGAGGGCGGCCGGAAGGCGACCGGAACGGGACTACCGTGCCGAGGAGCCGTACGGCAGCAGCGCCATCTCGCGGGCGTTCTTGATGGCGCGGGCCAACTGCCGCTGCTGCTGGGCCGAGACCCGGGTCACCCGCCGGCTGCGGATCTTGCCGCGGTCGGAGATGAACTTCCGCAGCAGATCGGTGTCCTTGTAGTCGATATAGGTGATCCCGTCCTTCTCCAGCGGGTTGGGGCGGGGCCGGGCGGACCTGCGGTCGGCGGCGCTGCGGCGCGGGGACATGGGTCAGACCTCCAGGAAGGTGTCGAAGTCGGAGGGGAGCAGCTGCCAGGCGGTGGGCCCGGCGGCGTACTCCGCGTCGGTGAGCAGGCAGGAGTCCAGCAGCCGCCCCAGCCCGTCGCGGTCCAGGTCGGGCGAGGTGAAGACCAGGTGCTGGCAGCGGTCGCCGTGCTCGGGGTGCCAGTCCAGCGCGGCCGCCGCCCGGCGTACCGGGGGCACCAGCTCCCAGGCGGCGTCCGGTAGCGAGGCGAGCCAGGGGCCGGCCGGCTCCACACAGAGCGCGCCGCCCGCCGCGTCCCAGGCGACCAGGGTGTCCGGGCGGTCCGCCAGCCAGAACCGCCCCCGGCTGCGGGCGGCGGCGCAGGTCAGCTCCTCCAGGGCCGCGTACAGCCGCCCCGGGTGGAACGGCCGGTGCCGGCTCCACACATAGGTACCGACCCCGGCCTCCTCCGCCTCCTGCGGCAGCAGCGCGCAGGCCGGGTGCTGGGCGGCCGCGGCCGCCTCCACGTCGAACCCGGCGAAGGCGGCCGCCGCCAGGGCGCCCGTCTCCTCCTCCACCCGCACCTGCCGTGCGGTCGGGTGGAGCTGGGCCAGCAGCGCCCGGTCCTCGTCGTCGGCGGCCGGGCTGTCCAGGACGGCGAGCACCGGCGCGTACTCGACCTGCCGGGCCCAGGTGTCGGCGACCGTCCGCCGGTCGCTCGGGGCGGCGGCCAGCCCGGCGTCGGCGAGGTCGTCGCCGTTGCCGAGGCAGGGCAGCACCAGGGCGGGGTCCACCGCGGTGATGACCGCGCCGATGGTGAGCCCGGCGCCCGCGACCACCTCCGCCATGGCCTTCGGCTCGACCGAATCCCAGAGTTCGACCACCGCGAGCCGGGTGTCCCCGGCCTCGGCCAGCCGCTCCAGCTCGGGCACCAGGTCCTCGCGCAGCGCACAGCAGGCGCAGTCGTTGACCAGCGGGGTCTCACCGGTGTCCCGGAGCCCGCCGGCGTCCCGGACGGTCCGCCGCACGGTGCCCTGGTCGGCGGCGGTGGACAGGTCGTGGTGGAGCGCCACACTGCCGGGTACGGCGGTGAGCAGCCGGTCCACGGTGGCGGTGCGGGCCTCGGCGTTCAGCCCGGCGACCAGCGCGACGACCAGCCCCGCCCGCTCTCCGTCCGGCGGCATCAGCGGGCCTCGTACCGGCCGTAGCGGCGCTCGAAGCGCTCCACGCGTCCGGCGGTGTCCAGCACCCGGGCCTGCCCCGTGTAGAAGGGGTGGCTCGCGGAGGAGATCTCGACGTCCACGACGGGATAGGTGTTCCCGTCCTCCCAGTCGACCGTGCGGTCACTGGTCATGGTCGAGCGGGTCAGAAAGGCGAAGCCGCCGGCCCGGTCGCGGAAGACGACGGGCCGGTACGGGGGGTGGATGCCCTGGCGCACGGGTCAGCGCTCCTCTCGGAAGTCGACGTGCCGGCCGGCCACCGGGTCGTACTTGCGCAGGGTGAGCCGGTCGGGGTCGTTACGGCGGTTCTTGCGGGTGACGTAGGTGTAGCCGGTGCCGGCGGTGGACCGGAGCTTCACCACCGGTCGGAGTTCGTTGCGAGCCATGCCGTGTAGAGTAAATGAAAACGATTCCCATAACCAAGTGACCGAAGGAGAGGTAGCTCACCTTGTCCGCCCACTGCCAGCTGACCGGCTCCAAGCCCGGGTTCGGCAACCGGATCTCGCACTCGCACCGGCGCACTGCCCGCCGCTTCGACCCCAACATCCAGCGCAAGCGCTACTGGCTGCCGAGCGAGGGCCGGTACATCCGGCTCACCCTCAGCGCCCGGGGCGTGAAGACCGTGGACACCATCGGCGTCGAGGCCGCGGTGCGGCGCATCCGTGCCCGGGGAGGGAAGGTCTGATGGCGAAGAAGAGCAAGATCGCGAAGAACGAGCGGCGCCGGGAGGTGGTGGCCCGTTACGCGGCCCGCCGCGCCGAGCTGAAGGAGACCATCCGCCGCCCGGACACCCCCGAGGCCGACCGCGCCGCCGCCCTGGCCGAGCTGCGCCGCCAGCCGAGGGACGCCAGCGCCACCCGGCTCCGCAACCGGGACAGCGTGGACGGCCGCCCCCGCGGCCATCTGCGGAAGTTCGGCCTCTCCCGGGTCAACCTCCGCAGGCAGGCCCACGCCGGCTATCTGCCCGGGGTGGTCAAGTCCTCCTGGTGAGGCGGGTGCTGACCGGACATCCGGTACGGGGGGCAGCCTCCTCACGAGAGGGGGTGCCCCCTCCCCGTACCCGCTGGTAGCTTGACGCGGAACCGAGGAGGCGCAGGTGCCAGGGCTCACAGGACTCGTCCGCCGTACACCGCTGCTGACGGCCGCCGCCGTCGCCGCACTCGCACTGGCGGGCTGCGGAGGCGGGGGCGACGACAACGCCGGCGCCCGCCCGAGCCTCGGCAAGGGCGCCCCCTCCCCGGTCGCCACCGCCGCCCCCGGGAGCCCGACCCCTTCCGCCGACGCCTCCGGCACCCCGGAGCCCGGCGGCACCCCGGAGCCCGGCGGCACCGAGAGCGCCGACCCGAGCGAGCGGCCCGACGGAGGCGGCCCCACCGCCTCCCCCACCAGCGGATCCGGCCCCTCCGCGTCCCCCTCCGACCACGCCACCGCCTCCGCGCCCGCCCGGACCCCGCAGCCGTCCCGGAAGCCGGGAGAAGGCGGTGGCCGGGCGGTCGAGGGCTCCTGGGTCGGCACCACCCAGGGTCGGCCCGTCAGCCTCACCGTCAAGGAGGGCCGCGCCGTGGTGCTCGCGGAGGCACATGTCTGCCAGGGCACCGCCGACGGCCCGGCGACCTCCCTCACCCTCCGGCTGACCTGCGACAGCGACTACACGGCCCGCGCCGAGGGCACCGCCCGGGCGAAGGGCAAGAAGATCACCGTCGAGTGGCAGGGCGGCGTGAAGGACAAGCTCACCGAGGCCCCGGTGCCCAAGGACTGAGCCGAGTCCGGGACGGGCCGAGCAGCGGTATCAAGCCGCCCCTCCGCCAGCCCCTCCGCCCGGGCCCGAACCCGGCCCCGGGCCCGAAGCCGGCCCCGCACCCTTCCGCCCCGCACCCTTCCGCCCCGCACCCTTCCTCTCCTCATCCTTCCGCCCCGCGTCCTTCCTCGTCCCCTCCCCGTCCGACAGCGCCTCGGCCAGCTCGTCCAGGGCCTCCAGCAGCAGCCGGGCGCCGTTGCGGAGGACCGGGTCCGGGACGGACTCGCGGTCCCAGCGGGTGACGGCGGCGCGGAGCTCGCCCCACTCCGGGGCGCGGCGTTCGCGGACGGCCCTGGCACCGCGCTCGGTGGCCTGACGCAGCGACTCGGCCAGGCTTTCGGCCACCGGCAGCGCGGTGGTGTGCCGGTCCGGAAGGTGGGCCTCCATCAGCATGGCGACCCGGCCGAACTGGCCCAGGGCGTGCTCCGCGTCGGCCGCCGCGGTACGGGACAGCCCCCGGTGCCGTACCGGCTCATGGGCGGCCCGCTCCAGTGCGTCCTGCCAGGCCACCCGCGCCTCCCGGGTGCCGAGCAAGGCCTCCCGTACCGCGTCCGGGGCGCGACTGGCGGGGCGGGCGTAGTGCGCGGCCACACAGGCCGCGTACCGGCCGTCGGCCGCCAGCCAGTCGGCCAGCCGGGTCCGCAACCGGGGCGTCTCCCAGGCCGGGTACACCGCGTACGACACCATCGCCAGCACCCCGCCCAACAGGGTGAGCACCACCCGCTCGGGCACCGTCTGGGTCCACTCCTGGCCGCCGGTGCCGAGCAGGAAGACCACATAGGCGCCCACGCAGGCCTGCGCGGCGACATAGCCGGTGCGCATCAGCAGATACATCCCGAAGGCGCAGACCACCGCCAGCGCCGCCGACCCCCACGGCCCCGGATGGGCGCCTTGGACCACCCCGGTGGCGACCGCGACGCCCACCAGGGTGCCGCAGAACCGCGCCACGCTACGGGAGTAGGTCTGGCTGAAGTCCGGCCGCATCGCCATCACCGCGGTCATCGGCGCCCAGTAGCCGTGCCCCAGCGGCAGCACCGCACCGATCACATAGCCGAGGTCCGCCACCGCGGCGACCCGGACCGCGTGCCGGAACACCGGGGAGGCGGGCCGGAGTTCGCCGCGCGCCCGGCGGAGCGCGCCCGGTGCCAGCTGGAGCAGGGTGGGCCGTTCCCGTACCTCGCCCACCTCGGCCCGGTCGTCCGGGGTGACCGCCTCCACCACGTCGTCCAGCAGCGCGGCCAGCCGCACCGCCGCCCGGCGGGCCGGTCCGCTGAGGACCGCACCGGTGTCCGGGGTGCGCAGTGCGGCCAGCGCCTCGGCCGGTACGGCGGCGGGGCGGCCCTGCCGTACGGCGCGGGCGGCCGCGTCCAGCACACTCCCGGCGGCGGCCAGCAGTTCCCGTACCCGGTCCCGTTGCGGCCCCTCGGCCGGGACCCCGACGGCGGGGTCGGCGAGCGAGGCGAGCACCGGGCGGATGCGTTCGGCCAGCCCGCGCGCCCCGTGCAGTTCGGCGGGGCGGCGGCGGGCCTGGCGACGGCTGACCGCGGCGGCGCTGCGGGCCGTCATCAGCGGGGCCGGGTCGAACAGGGCCAGCGGGTCCTGGCGCAGCCGCCGGGAGTAGTCGGCCACCGCCGCCAGCGCGTCGGCGAGCGCGTCCCGTTGGGCGCCCCAGCGGCGGATCGGCACCAGCACCACCAGGGCGGCCTGGACCACGCCCCCGGCCAGGATCACCGCCGCGTGCCCGGCGGCCTGGGCGACGGAGGTCGGCAGGGTGACGGTGACCAGCATGATCGCCACATTGGAGGAGGCGATGACTCCGGCGGTCGGCGCGGCGGACCAGGCCATTCCGGCGAGGAAGGTCCACACCGTCAGCAGCAGCAGGAAGAGCAGGACATGGGCGCCGGTGAGGTAGCCGAGGAAGGTGGAGACGGCGAGGGTGGCCCCGGAGACCAGGGCCAGTGTGGGCCGGGAGCGCCAGCTGCGCTGGAAGGTGGCGATCGCCGCCTGGAACGCCCCGAACGCCGAGCTCACCGCGACCGCCGGACCGAAGAGCGCCAGGCTCACCCCGACCACCAGCGCCAGCCCGGCCGCGCCGCGCAGGGCGACGAACGGCTCCAGCCGCGGCCGTTCGACGGTCAGCCCCGCACGTGCGGTCGCCTTCAGCGCGCGGAGCCAGCTCATGCGTCCGAGGGTAACGGCCGCAACCGGACCTTCCCGGACATCTCCCCTGCACCCCCTCCCCGTCAGCTGCCCGGCAGCCGCCTTCTCGCCTCCGTACGGGCCTGGTCGGCGGCGTCCCGGCCGTGGAGCCAGCCCGCCTCGTCGGTGGCGCCGCGCACCCGGGTGGCGGTCGTCTCGGGGAACATCGCGTCGGCGCGGGCGCTCACCGCGGCCTCCCGAGAGGCGAGCACCGGCAGCAGCCCGGCCCCCTCCGCCCCGGCCGCGGCATCCGCGGTGACCCGCTCGGCGGCCGTCTCCAGCCGGTCGCCGAGCCGGTGCGCGTACGCCAGCAGGAACGACTGCCGGAACGTCTTCGTCCGCTTCCGTCCGCCCGCGCGCTGTTCCCGCTCCGCCCGGCTCATCGCGGCCATGCCCTGCACCAGCAGCGAGGTGTACAGCAGCTCCACCACCTCCAGGTCCGCCCCGAAGCCGACCACCGTGGAGAACCCGAACGCCTCGCTCCACACCGCCCGGCAGCGGTTCGCCCGGGCGACCGCGTCCAGCAGGATCGCCTTGCTGGTCTCGTACGGCGGCTCCACGCCGATCCGCACCGCCTCCGGCCCCTCCGCCCGATGGGTACGGGCCGCGAGCGCCGCCTCGTCCAGGCTGTGGCGGGCCATCAGCTCCTGCGCCTTGGCGGTCAGCGCCTCCGCCTCCTCCGGATAGCCGGTCGCCTCGGCCTTGGCGAGCAGCGCCCGGATCCGGCCGAGCATCCGCGGCTCCCCGGGCGCGGCCGGTGCGGTCAGCGGCGCCCCCGGAACCGGGCCGGCCGGTTCGATCGCGGGCAGCCGGGCCAGCAACCGGTACAGCTCCAACACAGCGGTGGCGTACGAGAACCGGTCCGCCCGCCACTCCGCCCCGGGCAACTCCGCCAACTGCCCGGCCCACCGCACCGGTAGCGCCGGATACCCCCGCACCTCGGCGACGATCAGCCCCGCGGCCAGCCGCAGATGGCGGTCCTCCAGATCCCGGCGCACCAGCCGCAGCACATCCGCCGGCTGCCAGCCGCGCTGCCACGCCCGGCGTACGAGCTCCTCACCCCGGCGCGCGAGTTCGGCGTCCGCGCCGGGGTCCCCGGCGAGCAGTGAGGCGGCCGTGTCGAGCGCGGCGTCCCGCTCCCGCTCCGTACCGCCCCCGGCGTACAACGAGGCGGCCAACGCCCGCTCGACGGTCCTGGTCTCACTCATCCCCGGCCACCCCGCACTCCTCGGCGCGGCTCACCACGGGGGTGGTGGCGGCCGGGGTGGTCGCCCCGGTGTGCCCCACTGACATCGATCTGCCTCCCTACCGACCGGCCGCCCCTTCCCCCACCATGATCCCAGCCGGCCGGCACCTCCGACGAAGGCCACCCGGTCCAGCCCCTGGCCGCCGCCCGGGCCGGCCTCATCGCCTCGGGGACGGCCGGCGCGACGGATTGACGGTCAACGCCCTGGTCAGGGGCTTGTCACCTACACGGAGGTAGGGACGGCCCTACCCGAAGACACCGGCCAGCGGGCGTGTGCCGGAGCCTCCGAAACGGTTCGATCGAACCATGACGACGACCGCTCCCACCCCCGCCCGCCCCGGGCCCGCGACCGCCCCCGCCACCACCGTCGTACGGCTCCGCGGGCTGCGGCGCGCCTACCGGGGCGTCACCGCGCTGGACGGTGTCGACCTCGACTTCCGGGCCGGCTCCTTCACGGCGGTGATGGGCCCCTCCGGCTCCGGCAAGTCCACCCTGCTGCACTGCGCCGCCGGGCTGGACCGGCCGACCGGGGGCAGCGTGGAGGTGGACGGCATACGGCTGGACCGGCTGAGCGAGCGCCGGCTGACCCTGCTGCGACGGGACCGCGTCGGCTTCGTCTTCCAGGCGTTCAATCTGCTGCCCTCGCTCACCGCCGCGCAGAACGTCGCCCTGCCGCTCCGGCTGGCCGGGCGGCGCCCCCGGCGCGCCGAGGTGCGGGACGCGCTGGCCCGGGTGGGGCTGGCGGACCGGGCCGGGCACCGGCCGGGCGAGCTGTCCGGGGGCCAGCAGCTGGGGGCACCTCCCGGCCGAAGGCTGGGGGAGGGTGGCGCTGGCCCGGGCGCTGGTCACCCGGCCCGCGGTGCTCTTTGGCGACGAGCCGACCGGGGCGCTGGACACCACCACCGGTGGCGAGGTGCTGCGGCTGCTGCGCGGGCTGGTGGACGGGGCGGGCCAGACGGTGGTCATGGTGACCCATGACCCGCCGGCCGCCTCCTCCTCGGACCGGGTGGTCTTCCTGGTGGACGGCCGGGTGAGCGGCGAGCTCACCGCCCCCACCCCGGAGCAGATCACGACCCGGATGGCGGGCCTGGACCGAGCCGTCCGCCACCGGCAGCCGCACGACGGCCCCAAGACACCGGCCGCAGCGGGACCCATGGGGGCGGGCCCATGCTGACCCTGGTCATCAGCGACCTACGGGCGCGCTGGGCGTCCTTCCTGGGCGGCTTCACCGCGCTCGCCCTGGGTGTGGGGCTGGTGGCGGCCATTGGCCTGGGGCTGGCGGCCTCACTCGATCCGCCGCCCCGTCCGCCCCAGCGGTTCGGCACCGCGCCGGTGGTGGTGTCCGGCCACGACACCCTCACCGTCCATGGCCGACGGCTGGCGCTCTTCCATCCACAGCCTGTGGACACCGCGCTGATACGCGAACTGCGCGCCCTCGGCCCAGTCAGCACCGACCCCACCGATCCCGCTGTCCCCACCGAGCTCACCGATCTCACCGACCCCGCCAAGGAGCACCACGGGGCTCCGACCGTGGTGGATGCCGTCGGCGTCCACGCGGACCCGGCGGCGGTCCGCCGGGTGGTCGGCGCTCGGGCCCGGGTGCTCACCGGGGACGAGCGGCGCCAGGCCGACCCGCGCACCGCCCGGGACGCGGAGGCCCTGGTCACGGTGAACGCCCTGCTGGGCACCGCCGGCGGGGTCACCGCGTTCGTCTCGGTCTTCGTCACCGCCGCCACCTTCGCCTTCGCCGTGGCGCTGCGCCGACGGGAGTTCGGCCTGCTGCGCACCGTGGGGGCGACCCCCGGCCAGGTGCGGCGGGCACTGCTCGCGGAGGCCTCGGTGGTCGGAGCCATCGCCTCGGCGGCCGGCTGCGCGCTCGGCGCCTGGGGCGCCCCGTATCTGGTGCGGGAGCTGGTGGCGGCCGGGCTGGCACCGGGCTGGTTCCGGCTCGGGGAGGCGACCTGGCCCCTCCACCTCTCCTTCTGGACCGGGCTGCTGATGGCCCTGGCGGGGGCCTGGGCGGCGGCCCGGCGGGCCGGGCGGACCGCTCCGGTCGAGGCGCTGCGGGAAGCCGATGTGGACGAGCGGGTGCTGCCGCCGGGCCGGCTGCTGCTCGGGGCGGCGCTGCTGCTCACCGGTCTGGGGCTGCTCGGCTGGACCCTGCTGACCGACCCCGCGGACCTGCTGAAGCGCAAGACGTACACCACCCAGCCGATGCTGCTGATCGGCGGCGCCGCGCTGCTCTCCCCGCTGCTGGTACGGCCGCTGCTGCGGCGACTGCCCCTGCCCGGCACCCTCGGGGAGCTGACCGCGGCGAACGCGGCGGCCGGACTGCGCCGCACCACCGCGGTGGCGGCCCCGGTGCTGGCGACGGTGGCCCTGGCCGGCTCACTGCTCGGCTCGGCCGCCTCGGTGCCCGCCGCGAAGACCGCCGAGGCCCGGCAGCAGACCCGTGCCTCCCACATCATCACCCCGGCCGCTGACGGAAACACGCGCCCAGCCGCCCCCGGACCCGGCGCACTCCCGAACACCCCCCTACCCGGCGCGCTTTCGAACGTCTCCCTACCCGGCGCGGTGCTCTCCCCCACCGCCTCCACCGGACTGTTCATCCCGGACGGGCCGAACGCCCTGGTGCGCCACGAGGCCCGTGCGGTCGCCGACCCCGCGGCCTTCGCGCGGCTGAGCCGGTTGCCGGTGGTGGCCGGAAACATCCGGGACCTGGACGACGGCTCGGTGATCGTCAGCGAGGAGATCGCCGACGGCGAGGCCCGCGCCGGTCCGTCGGGGACCGCCTCGACCTACGGCTGGGCAACGGCTCCCCGGCCTCGCTGCGGATCGCGGCGGTGCTGGCGACCGGCACCGGAAGCAACGGCCCCTATGTCACCACCGCCAACGCCCCGGCGGCGGCCGTGGACCGGATCGACGCACTGCTGGAGCCGGGCACCCGGCCAGAGGCGCTGCGGCCGCTCGGCGGCACCGTGCGGACCCCGGAGGAGTACCCGGACGCCGCCCCGGCCACCGGCCGACCGGGCCGGCGCCACCCGGGGCCAGGTACTGCGCACCCTGGCCGCCGAGGCGCTGCTCGCCACCGCGTTGGGCACGGTGCTCGGCGCGGCGGTCACCGCGGTCCAACTCGGCGGCCTCGCGGCGGCCCTGGCCGCACTCTCCGCCCCGGTGGCGATCGCGGTGCCCTGGGCGGCGCTCGGGGCGGCGGTCATCGGCTGTGCCCTGGTGGCGGCGATGACAGCCGTACTGTCAGCCCCGGCTGCAACCCCAGCCCAGGCCCAGGCCTCAGCCCTCTCCCCCTCCATCATCTCCCCATCCCCATCCAGCGTGTCAGCCCGGACATCCGCCGCGATCCCGGGGTCCTCCCGGCCCCGCGTCGACCGGCCGGATTGTCAGTGCCGGGTGCCAGACTCGGACGGGTGAGCGAGCGGGTGTCAGAGCAGGTCGGCGAGGGCCGGGGCGGTGAGCCGCGGGGTGCTGAGCGCTGGCTGGTGGCGGGCGCCGAGGGGGGTGGGGCCCGGCTGGTGCCCCTGGGCGAGGACGGGCTGCCCGCCGGCCCGGTCCGCACCGAGCCGGACCTGGTGGCGGCGGTGCGCTCCCGGCCGGACGCGGCCCGCTGGGTGTGGCGGTCCACCGCCGAGGTGTATCCGCGGCTGCTGGCAGCGGGGGTGCCGGTGGAGCGGTGCTACGACATCGAGGTCGCCGAGCAGCTGCTCCTGGGCCACCGGGGACGCTGGGGCGATCCGCGGTCGGCGGCGGCCGCCTGGGCCCGGTTGCACCGCCTCCCGGTACCGCCGGACCTACCGCAGCGCGCCGCCGCCCCGGTCTCCCAGTCCTCCCTGTTCGAACCGGGCCCGGCGCCCCTGCCGTTCGACGCCCTGCTGGAGGTCTACGCGGACCAGCAGCGAAGACATGACGCCGCCGAACACCCGGGCCGGATGCGACTGCTGACCGCGGCCGAGTCGGCCGGGATGCTGGTGGCCGCCGAGATGACCAGGGCCGGGCTGCCCTGGCGGGCCGATGTGCACCGGGAGGTGCTGCACGAGCTGCTGGGCGAGCGGTACGGAGGCGTGGGCGAGCCGCGCAGACTGGCGGAGCTGGCGGACGAGGTGTCGGCGGCCTTCGGGCGGCGGGTGCGGCCGGATCTGCCGGCGGACGTGGTCCGGGCGTTCGCCCAGGCCGGTATCGCGGTGAAGTCCACCCGCCGCTGGGAGCTGGAGCGGGTCGGGCATCCGGCGGTCGCGCCCCTGCTCGCCTACAAGAAGCTGTACCGGGTCTGGACGGCGCACGGCTGGGGCTGGCTCCAGGACTGGGTGCGCGAGGGGCGGTTCCGTCCCGAGTACCTGCCGGGCGGCACAGTCTCCGGGCGCTGGACCACCAACGGCGGCGGGGCGCTCCAGATCCCCCGGGTGATCCGCCGTGCCGTGGTCGCCGACCAGGGGTGGCGGCTGGTGGTCGCCGACGCCGACCAGTTGGAGCCCCGCGTGCTGGCGGCGATCTCCCGTGACCCGGGACTGATGGAGGTGGCGGGTGACCCCGGCGATCTCTACACCCGGCTGTCCGACCGGGCGTTCGCCGGGGACCGGGAGCACGCCAAGCTCGCCCTGCTGGGCGCGGTCTACGGGCAGACCAGTGGCGACGGGCTGAAGAACCTCGCCGCGCTGCGCCGCCGCTTCCCCCGGGCGGTCGCCTATGTGGACGAGGCGGCACGGGCGGGCGAGGAGGGGCGGCTGGTGCGCACCTGGCTGGGCCGGACCAGCCCCCGCGCGGCGGACGCGGGCGAGGCGGAGGAGGCGGGCCTGCCCCAGGAGGGCGGACCGGTGGACGGCGGTACGGAGCCGGCGGGCGCCGCGGACGGCGGGTTCACGCCCGGCTACGCCTCCTCGGACGCCCGGGCCCGGGGCCGCTTCACCCGGAACTTCGTGGTCCAGGGCAGCGCCGCCGACTGGGCGCTGCTGATGCTGGCGGCGCTGCGCCGTTCGCTGACGGGCCTCCGGGCGGAGCTGGTGTTCTTCCAGCACGACGAGGTGATCGTGCACTGCCCCGCCGAGGAGGCGCCGCAGGTCGCCGAGGCGATCCGCGCGGCCGGTGACACGGCGGGACGGATCGCCTTCGGCGACACTCCGGTGCGGTTCCCGTTCACCACCGCCACGGTGGAGTGCTACGCGGACGCCAAGTAGCCCGGGCGGCGGGGGCAGGGAGCCCGAGAGGCTCAGTCCTGGACCGCGACGGCCCCGTTCTCGGAGATGAGGTTCTCGACCAGGTGCGACAGGGCACTGTCGCCCTTGACCGCGGTGGAGCCCTCCGCGCACTGCTGGTCCTGCTGGTCGTTGACCAGGTCCTGGATGCCGATGTTGATCAGCAGGATGTTCTGGATGTCGCCGTTGACGGGCACCCCGACGCAGGGCTTGTTCAGCGAGCCCTGGACCAGTCCGGTCTGCGGGCTGAGCGCACCGCCGGTGACCGTGTTGCCGTAGGACTGGGTGGCGAAGTTGTTGTTCTGCGTGTCGATGTTGTCGTCGCCCACGGCGGAGGCCATCGGGGCGGCGGCGCCCAGCACGGCGGCGGCGATACCCGCGGTGGCCAGAACCTTCTTGATCATGATCGCCCAATCGTCGGAATGCCCGGAGCCATGGGCGGCGCCGGGCGTGCGAGGGAGGAGAGGGGTGGAGCGGAAGAAGAAGAACGGCCGCGGACCGAGAGGTCGCGGCCGAACTGCCGGTGCCCGTACCGGGCCGGTGCCGGTGAAGGGCGCCAGGGCGCCACGGTCACCGTACGGGCCGGCCCGTACGACCGCGCGGGTCGTACGGGCCGGACGGCCGGCGTCAGTCCTCGACGGCGGCGGAGACGTTCTCGGAGAGGACGTTCTCCAGGATGTGCGACAGCGCGCTGTCGCCCTTGACCGCGGTGGAGTTCTCGGCGCACTGCTGGTTCTGCGTGTCGTTGAGGATGTCCTGAACGCCCACGTTGACCAGGGCGACGATGTTCTGGACATCGGCCTGGACGGGGAGTCCGACACAGGGCTTGTTCAGGGAGCCCTGGACGAGCCCGATCTGCGGGCTCATGTAACCGCCGGTGACGGTGTTGCCGTAGGACTGGGTGGCGAAGTTGCCGTTCTGCGTGTCGATTCCGTCGTTGCCCACGGCGGAGGCCATCGGAGCGGCAGCGCCCAGCACGGCCGCAGCGACGCCGGCGGTGGCCAGAACCTTCTTGATCATGGTTCATCCTTCTCGTCGAGAGACCCGGTGCTCGGGTCGCCCTGCCCAACAGCCCGGCTCCGTTTAGGTTCCGCGAGGTCACTCGAAGAGATCAATCACGTACGAGAGGACGATCAGTTTGTCGTACCCGTAGGGGCGTGAGTGTCTGATTCCGCTTCCACCGGGTACACGCCTGATATGGACTCTCTCACCGTGTTCGCTGCGGAGTATGCACTTAGGGACCATCTCGTAGGCATTGGTCCTCTTGTCGCGGGCATCCTGCTCGTCGGCTTCCTTGTCGGTGGATTCCTGGTGGGGCGGCGCATCCGCCAGAAGGAGTCGCCCGCTCCGCGGCCGGAGGAGCAGCCGCACCGCCCGGACGACGCGGGCATCCCGGGTGAGACCGAGGGCCACCGGCGCCCGGCCGAGCTCGAAGAGCGTGAGGACCGCCTGATGCCGTACGAGGTGAAGACCCAGAGCACCGAGGCGGACTCCTCGCCGGTCTCCGAGCACGACGCCAAGTGGCGCGGCTCGCACAGCGGCAGCTGGGGAGCCGGCGGCCCCGGCGCCGGCTGACCCCGCGCGCGCCGCGCCCCCGTTCTCGGGCGCCCGGCGCCACCCCACCGCGCCTCCCCCTTCCCGCAGCGCGCAGGTGAGACACGCCCCCGGCGGCCCCCGGCACACGCCGGGGGCCGCCGCGCGCATACCCACCCGTAGTCACTCGGCACACACCCCCACCCGGAGGGTGAGGCACCGCCCGGCCCAGGCCGCCGGGACCCCCGAAGCCGTTCGGCCCGCATCCCCCACCGGGGCCGTTCGGCCCGCGCCCTGAGGCATCGCCCGGCCAGGGTACGGAGCCGCCCGGGCCGCCGTCAGGCGCACGCCGAGGCCGTGGGCCGTGGGTTGCCGTCGGGCATACGCCGGGTGTGTCGGCGCACGCCACCGGCCTCCCCCGGCACCCCCGCTCGCCCCCATGGCGCATGCCGACATGCTCGTCTGCGCAGCCCGCTCAACCGCTCGGCTCCCGGCCCCGCCCCTGCCCGCGCCGTGGGTATCGCCGGGCCCGCCTCGGCCACCCGGCCGGTATCGACGGGCCCGCCTCGGCCACCCGGCCGGTATCGACGGGGCCCGCCCAGGCCGCGCCCCGTCGGCGACGGCCGATCGAGCCCCGCGGCCGACCCGCCACCACCCCGCCGCCGCCCCGCGCGGGCCGTTTCGCCGTTCGGGGGTCGGGAACCCGGCGGCCATGACCAGCGGCGACGATGTCTTCACCACGCGTACCGAGTCGGCCTCCCCCGCCGCATCCCTCGACTCCCCGCATACCCCGGCCAGGGCCTCGGGCCGGGAGACCGCCCGGCTGGCCGCGCGGATCGTCGCCCCCACCCTCGCCGGCGGGGTGATCATCCGGCGCAGGACCGGTATGGCGCTCGCCGAGCGGTACCAGGTGGACCGGCGGGCCATCGCCCTGCTCGGCGAACTCCGCGAGGAGCACGGCCCCGGTCCGCTCCGCCTCGATGTCGCCGGACGCCGGTTCGCCGTGCTGCTGCACCCGGAGGACGCCGGGCGGGTGCTGGTCGGCACCCCCGACCCGTACTCCCCCGCGACCCGGGAGAAGCGGGCCGCGCTGGAGCAGTTCCAGCCGCACGGGGTACTCATCTCCGAAGGCGGCGAGGGCGGGGAACGCGAAGAACGGCGGGCCTTCAACGAGGCCGTGCTGGAGTACGGCAAGCAGACCCACAGCCTCGCCCCCGCCCTGGTCCGCACCGTGCGCGAGGAGGCCGGCAAGCTGCTCGGCGCGGCCACCGCCGGGGACGGCGAGATCGACTGGCGCCGCTTCCACACCGCCTGGAACCGCACCGTCCGGCGGATCGTGCTCGGCCCCGCCGCCCGGGACGACACCGCGCTGACCGCGATGCTCGACCGGCTGCGCTCGGCCGGCAACCGATCGTTCGCCGCCCCGCGCCGCACCGCACTGCGGGCCCGCTTCGAGCGCCGGCTGCGCGCCCACCTCGACCGCGCCGAACCGGGCTCGCTGGCCGCCGCCCTCTCCCGTACCCCCGCCGCCCCCGGCACCGACCCGGCCGGCCAGGTGCCGCACTGGCTGTTCGCGTTCGACGCGGCCGGCATCGCCGCGTTCCGCACCCTCGCCCTGCTCTCCACACACGGCAGGCAGCTGGACCAGGTCCGGGGCGAACTGGCGGTCACCGACCTCTCCGAACCGCACCTCCTCCCGTACACCCGGGCCTGTGTACTGGACACCGTGCGGCTCTGGCCGACCACCCCGTTCCTGCTGCGCGAGTCGGTGCGGGACACCCGCTGGGGCGCGGACACCCTGCCGGCCGGCACCGGCTTCCTCATCTACGCGGCGCTGTTCCACCGCGACGAGGCGCTGCCCTACTCGGACCGGTTCACGCCGGAGATCTGGCTCGACGGCACCGCCCGGCACACCGAGGCGCTGCTGCCGTTCAGCGCCGGACCGGCCGGCTGCCCGGGTGAGGACCTGGTGCTGCTGGCCACCTCCACCGCGCTGGCCGCGCTGCTGGAACGCCATGACTACCTGCCGGAGCGCCCCGCCCGGCTGCGCCCCGACCGCCCACTGCCGCACACCCTGGACCACTTCTCGCTGCGCCTCGCCGCCCTCCCCCGCTGAGCCCCCGAACGCCCGGGCGACGCGCTCCGGAGGCGGGCGGGAACGCTGTGTCATGATGCGAGGGCCCTGCCAAGGCTGATGCTGCGCGAACGGAAGGGTTCGGCATGGCTCCTCACGCCGGGAGATGGCAGCGTGTCCCGCTGATCCCGCAGAGCAGGCACGCGACGGCGAGCGAGATGGACGCGGTGGCCGTGGCGCCGCCGCCTCAGGGCCCTGTGCCGCCGCCGGTCTACTCCTCCCTGATAGACGAGTGGCAGGCCCTCGGGCGCACCCTCCCCGGTGTCCCGGACCAGGAGTGGGACGCCCTGGTCTCCCGTCCGGTCTGGCCAGGACACTGACCATGGTGCCCCCGGAGGTGGCCGTCCCCCGTTCGGCGGCGGCATTGCGCCGATCGACCCCGCCATCCCCCTGACATCCGGGTGAATCGTTTCCTCGAAACGGCCGCAATGATGCCTTTCCGGCGCCGCATTAGGTCTGATTTTCACAGTGGAAGGCGGACCCACCGGTCCGTATGTCGTGAAATCCGCGACAGGACTTCCCCTGCCGAAAGGAAGCCGAAGATGAAGTGCAAGAAGGCCGCGGTAGCCGTCGCCGGAATCATCATGGCGCTGGGTGCGGCCACGCCCGCCTTCGCCGACGCGGACGCCGAGGGCGCCGCGGTCGGTTCGCCGGGCATCCTGTCCGGCAATGTGGTCCAGGCTCCGATCCACATCCCGCTGAACATCTGCGGCAACAGCGTCAACGTGCTGGGCGCCCTGAACCCGGCCGGCGGCAACGTCTGCGTGAACGCGGAGGACTGACCCCGGCGGGGTCACGGCCTGACGGCCATGACGGCCAGAACGGCCACGGAGAAGCCGGTCCCGGGACATCCCGGGGCCGGCTTCTCCGCTGTGGGCGCGCAACCGCACAGACACCGCACGACCGAGCCGATCGGCGCCCGAACGGGGGAGTCCGTCCACCGATGGTCCACTCCAGGCCCCCTCCGGATTACCCGACGGCCCGTCAGTCGTATTTTCTGCTTCACGGGGACGGCCGATCGGGCGCCACCTGGCGGAGGAGCGGACATGGGTCACCGGAAGAGCCACGACGGGCGGAACGGCGCGCTACGGGGGCGGGGCACCCGGCTGGCGCTCGCCACGGTCGCGCTGCTGATGACGGGTACGGCCCTGGCGGCGCCCGGCGGCGCGGTCACTCCCCCACCGCCACCCGACCCCGGCACCACCCCCGTACCCCCCACTCCCCCATCCGCGGAGCCCTCCCCTTCGGCCCCGTCTCCGGACGCGTCCCCCAGCCCCTCCGTGTCCCCATCGCCCTCGTCTCCGTCCCCGTCCCCGGCCGGGGGCGCGTTCGGGGCGTATCTGGGCTTCGGGCCGGAGGGGATCAGCCGGATGGCCGGGCTGCGCGACTGGCTGGGCGGGGCGGAGCCGACCGTCGGCCACACCTACCTCCCGGGCGACGTCTGGAGCAATATCGAGGGCCACCCGGGCTTCCTGGAGGACTGGGCGCGCTGGCGGCAGGAACGGGACGAGCGGATGTTCGTCCTCAATGTGCCGATGATGGAGCAGAACGAGAGCCGGCTGCCCGACCCGGTGGTGCGGCAGCTGCTGCGGCTCGGCGCCGACGGCCGGTTCGACCGCCACTACCGGGCGCTCGCCGAGCGGCTGGTGGGCCTCGGGGTCCCGGACACCGTGGTCGTGCTCGGCTGGGAGATGAACGGCACCACCTACTCGCACCGCTGCGGCCCCGACCCGGAGGCGTGGAAGGCGTACTGGCGGCGGATCGTCACCGCGATGCGCGAGGTCCCGGGCCAGCGCTTCCGCTTCGACTTCGCACCCAACCGGGGGCGGGACGCCGTCCCGTGGACCGACTGCTACCCGGGCGACGACGTGGTGGACATCATCGGGATGGACTCCTACGACCAGCCGCCCGGCGAGACCTTCCAGGAACAGGTGGAGCAGGAGTACGGGCTCCGCGCCCAGGTGGAGTTCGCCGCCGCGCGCGGCAAGCCCGTCTCGTACCCCGAGTGGGGGCTGTTCCGGGGCGGTGACAACCCCGACTACATGCGGGGGATGCTGGACTGGTTCGCCGAGCACAAGCCGCTCTACCAGACGGTCACCGACTACTGCCCGCACGGCGTCTGGCAGTGCGAGGAGAACCCGCGCGCCTCGGAGGTGTTCCGCAAGCTGATGACGGAGCGGTACGCCCCGGGGTCTGGTACGCCGCAGGAGCCCGGGACGCCGCAGCCGACGCCTTCCGGGACGCCGACGCCCACGGAGCCGCCGCAGCCCTCCCAGCCCTCCGAGCCGTCCCGGCCGGCGGAGTGTGTGCCGCTGGATCTGGGGCCGTGGGTGCGGAAGTGGCTCGGCCGGCCGCTCTGCCTCCGGCTCGGCTGAGCCACCGCCGGTACGGGGGCGGGACGGCCGTCCGCCGAGCCGCCCCCGCGTCCGTTCAGCCGCCGAGCCGCCGCAGCCGCCGTACCCAGTCCCGATCGCGGAGCGCGTCCGCCGCCCGGTGCCGGGCCTCCGCGTAGCCCGCCCGCAGCAGCAGGCCCGGGGCGGTGCGCCGGGTGGCCAGCAGCAGCCGGGCGCTGACGGCCGGTTCGGGGCGCCAGTGGCTCTTGTACGGCTCCCGCCCGCGCAGCAGGCTGAGCGTCCCCCGCCCGGAGGCGCTGCTCTCCCGGGCCCCGTTGCGCAGCAGCAGCGTCGCCACATCCGCCTTGCTGGAACGCAAGCGCGGGTCGGCCCCGTAGAGATAGCCGCCGGAGAGCAGCGGTGACAGCAGGGTGAGGTCGGCGGCGACCAGCTCCCCGTCCAGCCGGAACTCGGTCACCATCGCGTCGCCGGAGGCCACCATCGCCCCCACCGCCCGCTGGAGGTGCTCCTGGAAACGGGGCGTCAGATGCTCCGGGTTGACGCCCCGGTCGGCCCATTGGCGCTGGTGCAGCCGCAGCAGCCCGCGCAGCGCCTCGGGCACCTCCGCGGCGGGTACGGCACGCTCCTCGATGCCCAGCCGGTCCAGTCGGCGCAGCTTGGAGCGGGCCCGCTGGGCGCGGGCGGAGGGCAGCCGGGCGACCAGTCCGTCGATCGGCAGGGCGGGCAGCTCCATGCAGACCGAGTCGTCCATCCGGTGGCGCGGGCCCGGCCAGTCGGCGTACACCCGCTGGGCGGCGGCCCCGTCCCGTACCTCGCGCAGATCGATCACGGCGGTACGGGCCAGCCGGTGCAGTGCGGCGGTCAGCGCGCCCATCGCCTCCGCGGCCGGGCCGGAGGCGGCCTGCGGATCCCCGTCGACCAGGACGTCGGAGAAGTCGGTGATCTCGCCGCCGAGGTGGGTGAGCAGCGGCACGGGGCCGGGCACCAGCCGCAGCGGGGCGGCGGCCACCAGCCGGCCGGCCCGGCGGACCAGGACCACCCGCAGCCGGCCCGGGCTGCCGTACGAGGTCCACCAGGAGTGCAGCCAGGAGTGCGACTGGAACGGGGTGGCCGTGGGGCAGCGCCGGTGCAGCTCGGTCCACTCCCCCGCCAGCCGCCCGAAGTCGTCACCGTCACGGCAGACACTGATCTCCCATGCGTTCCCGGTCATACGGCCGCTCCCTCGGTGCGCGGCGCGGCGGCCCGGGGCAGCGGACCGCGCGCCGGGGCGGTGCCGTACCACTCGATGGGCGCCCGCCGGCGCGGGCGGACCAGGAGGGCGAGGCCGCCGAGCAGCCCGCCCGCGCAGCCGCCGACGAGCGCGGAGAGTACGGGTGAGGGGGTCACCGGGGCGGTCGGGGCGGCGGCCCGGGTGAACTCCAGGACCTTCACCCCGGTGCCGGTCTGGGTGTCGGCGCCCTTGCGGACCAGGGCCTTGGCCACGGCGTCCGCGATCCCGGCGGCCTGGCGGGGGCGGCCGGCCCGGGCGGTGACCGAGATCATCGGGGCGTCCGGCGAGGTCGCGGTCTGCACGGCCGCCCGCAGGGCCGCGGCGGTGACCCCGGCCTCCACCTGGGCGTCCCCGACGACGGCGACATCGGTGGCGACCCGCCCGTACGCCTGGGCCAGGCCCATCGCGGCGGCGGGGTCGGACCCTGCGGCGGGCACCACGATCACATAGCTGGTCGCCGCGTACTCGGGGGGCGTCAGCAGCCCGTACCCGGTGCCGCCGAGCACCCCCAGTAGTACGGCGACCGGGACCAGCCAGCGGCGGCGGGTGCGGCGCAGCCGGGTGAGTCGGCCGATGGCCCCCCGTACCGCGAGCGAGGGCAGCGACCGGAGGGAGGACAGGGACGGCAGGGAGGGCAGCTGGGCGGTCATCCGGGGCATCCATGACTCGCTTCGTCGAGGAGGGTGTCGTACAGGGCTTTCACCTGGTGGGCGGTGTGCGCGATGTCGTAGCGCCGTACGGCCGGAGGCACCGGCCACCGCCCGGCGGCAGGAACGGATGACGGCAGGGCGGAGGACGGCGGGGCGGAGGACGGCGGGGCGGGGGCCATGGCACCCGGGACGGAGCCGGAGACGGCCAGGACCGGGACGGGTGGGGGCACCTTCGCCCCCGCCACCGCCGCGATCTCGGTCGCGATCTCCGCCACGAGGGAGGCCCCCGTCCCGCCGAGGCGCCGGGCTCCGGGGGCCTCGTCCGGTGGCAGGTCGTCCACGGCCGGGCAGGTCACCTGGCGGACCGGCAGCCCGGCGGCCAGCGCCTCCACCACCGCCAGCCCGAAGGCCTCGTCCTCGGAGGGCGAGACGAACAGGTCCATCGCGGCCAGCAGCCCGGGCAGCCGGTCCGCGCCGGCCGCGCCCGCCCACACCGTCCGGTCGGCCACCCCGCAGTCCTCGGCCAGCAGCCGCAGCCGCTCCCGCTCGGGTCCGTCGCCGACCAGCAGCAACCGGGCGGCGGGCAGCTCCCCGGCCACCTCGGCGAAGCCCCGTACCAGCGCGTCGAACCGCTTGCCCGGCACCAGCCGCCCCACCCCGCCGACCACATACGCGTCCGGGGCGAGACCCAGCCGCCCCCGTTCCACTGCCCGCGCCGCCGGGTCGAAGGCGAACCGCCCGGCGTCGATGCCGTTCGCCACCACCCGGATCCGGGACGGGCGGACGCCCCAGTCGGCCAGCCGGCGGGCCACCGAGTCGGAGACCGCGATCGTCGCCCCGCCGAGCCGCTCCGAGGCCAGGTAGAGGGCGCGCGCCCCGGCGGTCAGCGGGCGCCCCTCGATCTGGCCCTCGCCCAGCGAGTGCTCGGTGGCGACCACCGCGCGCACCCCGGCGAGCCGGGCGGCGAGCCGTCCGTAGACGCAGGCCCGGTACAAGTGGGTGTGGACCAGGTCGTACCGTCCGCGCCGGATCAGCCGGACCAGCCGGGGCAGCGCGGTGAGATCCCGGTTGCCGCGCATCCCGAGGCAGCTGACCGGGACGCCGTCGGCCCGCAGGGCGTCCGCGACCGGGCCGGGGTTGGTGAGGGTGACCACCTCGCTCACCACGGGCGCGGGCATGTGCTGGAGCAGCAGCCGGAGTTGGTGTTCGGCGCCGCCGGTGCCCAGCCCGGTGATGAGGTGCAGCACCCGGGGCGCGGTCATGACGTCCCCGCCCGTCCGGACTCCCGTACCGGCTCCGGGGCGAGGTCCACCGCCGGGCGGCGCCAGCGGTGCAGACGGAGTTTCAGCTCCAGCCGGACCGCGTGGTCCCGCTCCCCGAGGTGGACGCGCGGCAGGGCGTGCGTCCCGGCGAGCCCGGGCGGCGGATCGATGGCGACCCCGTAGCCGTATCCGGCCTCCCGGGCGGCCCGGACGGTGCGGCGGTCCAGCCGGCCGTAGGGGTGGCAGAAGCCCCTGGGCGCCCGGCCGGTGGCGGCGCGCAGCAGCTCACGGCTGAGCCGGGTCTCCTCGGCCAGTTCGCGGTCACCGGCCTTGGTGAGGTCGATGTGCAGCAGCCCATGGGAGCCGATCTCCATCCCGGCGGCGGCGCACCGGCGTACGCCCTCCTCGGTGAGCAGCGGCTTGCGCGGGCCGTCCTGGTCCCAGTCGTTGGAGCCGCCGAGCCGGCCGGCCAGGACGTAGACGGTGGCGGTGCAGTCATGGCGGCGCAGCAGCGGCACGGCCTCGTCCAGGAAGTCGGCGTACCCGTCGTCGAAGGTGAGCCCGACCAGTCCGCGGGCGACGCCCCGCCGTGCGGCGTCCAGCAGTTGGCGTACCGACACCCCGCGCAGCCCCTTGTCGCGCAGTCGGCGCAGCTGCCGGTCGAGCCGGGCCGGGGAGACGGTGACCTGGTAGGGGTCGTCGTCCGTGGTGTCGGCGACCGAGTGGTACATGGCCACCCACAGCGGGACCGGGGCGGAGGCGGGCAGGGCGGGGGGCTCGGGCGCTGGCACAGTCATACGGGCGCTTTCGTGCGGGGGCGGTCGGGCGGGGTGGCGGGGCGCGTTCGGCGGGCCCGCGCCAGCAGTTCGGGGACGACGGGCGCGCGCAGGACGAGCGCGGCGGGGGGCAGCACCACCAGGACGGCGGCGGCCGCCAGGGTGACCGCGAGCAGCGGCGGCCCGACCGCGCACAGCCTGCCCGCGGCGGCCGCGGCCAGTGCGGCGGCGGTCAGCCGGGCCAGCCCGGAGAGCAGCGCCCCGGCCCCCAGCGGGACACCGCCCCGCCGGGAACCGGCCAGCAGCAGGGCGGCGGTGAGGGTGATGCCCAGCGCGTTGGCGGCGGCGATCCCGGGCGCGCCCCACATCGCGGCCAGCGGGTGTCCGGCGGCAGCGGTCGCGGCGATCCCGGCGAGCATCGCGGCGGCCGGGTGCCAGAGCGGCCGGGCCGACGAGAAGGAGCAGCGCACCAGCGCCCCGACCAGGGTCTGGCCGAGCAGCCCGAGCGCGTACACCCGCATCACGGTGGCGGTGACGGCGGTGTCGCTACGGTCGAAGGCGCCGCGCTCGAAGAGGAGGTGCACCAGTTGCGGGGCGGCCGCCAGCACCGTCGCGGCGCCGGTCAGCACGATCAGCCCGGCCAGCAGCAGATCCCGCTCGGCCCGTCGCCGGGCGGCCCCGATGTCACCGGCGGCGAGCGCGCGGGCCACCACCGGGAAGCTGACCGTGCACACCATCAGCGACAGCGTCATCGGCAACTGGGCGACTTTCTGGGCGTAGTTGAGGTGGGAGATGGCCCCGGCCGGCAGCGGGGCGGCGAGGAACCGCTCCACCAGCACCTGGCTCTGGCGGCTGACCGCGAAGACCACCACGGGGGCGATCACCGCCAGCGCCACCGCTCCCGAGTCCGCTTTGGTGTCCGGCCCTGGGCGCACCTTCAGGCGCAGCCGGCGCCATACGCCGGGGGCCTGGAGCAGCACCATCAGCACCCCGCCCGCGGCCACCCCGGCCGCCGCCGCCCGCACCCCCCACTCGGGGCCCAGCAGCAGGATGGCGGCGACGATCCCGGCGTTGTAGGCGACATAGATGGCGGCGGGCGCGGCGTAGCTGCCGTGCGCCCGCAGGGCGGCGCTGCACCAGCCGGCGAGCGCGAAGGAGAGCAGGCAGGAGGCGGTCAGCCGTACGCAGTCCACGGCCAGCGCGGGCCGTGCGAGCCCTGGGGCGAGCAGTGGGACCAGCCAGGGCGCGGCCAGCGCCAGCACCCCGGCGGCGGCGCCCAGCACCAGGACGAGCCGCGGCAGGGTGGCCCGTACCAGCGCGCGTACCGGGTCCGCACCGGATCCGGTGGCCGCCCGGCGGGCCAGCGCGGCGGCGAAGGCGGGGACGAGGACCAGCGCCATCCCGTCCTCGATGAGCAGGGTGGCCGCGAACTCGGGCACCGTCCAGGCCACCAGGAAGGCGTCGGTCTCCGGACCGGCCCCGAAGACCGAGGCCAGCAACTGGTCCCGGACCAGACCGAGCAGCGCGCCCGCGGCGGTGAACGCGGCCGTGAGCACCGCGGCCCGCGCCAGCCACCGCCCGGACCCGGCGGGCCTCGGCGCAGTGGCCGGCGCCTCGGGGGCCGGTGCGGCCACCGGGCGGATGTCGTCGGGCAGTACGCCCGTCGACGCGGCCTCAGCCATGGACGGCACCCCCTTCCGCCCCGGCGGGCGCCGGGCACACCCCGCCCCGCTCGGCCGACCGGGGCCGCCCCACGCCTCGCACCCCGTCCCCGGCCCGGACCCGGGCCCCCGCCCCCGCCCCCGGCTCCAGCGCCCACCAGCCGGCCAGGCCCAGCACCAGGGAGGTCAGCACGGTCGCCGGGCCGCCGATGTCCGCGTACGCGAAGTCCACCAGCTGCCAGCCGAGCAGCCCGACGGCGACCAGCCCGCAGTCCGCCGGCGCCCCCCAGCGCCCCGCCGAACCGGGACCGGGCCGGGCCCCGTCCGGGGCGGCCCGCAGCCGGCGCAGCCCGCACACCAGCAGCGCCAGCCAGCCACCCGCCAGGGCCAGCAGCCCCAGCAGCCCCTGCTCGCCCAGGACCAGCAGGTACATGTTGTGCGGGGAGAGCAGCGGCTGCTTGGCGAAGTCCCGGCCGGCGCCCGCGGTGTCGCTGCCCGAGGAGAGCGCCAGCGAGGCGTGCGCGTCCCGGTACGCGGGGAAGCCCTTCAGCCCGACGCCGGTCACCGGCTCGGAGCGCCACATCCCCACGGCCGCCGCCCACATGGTGTACCGGTCGGTGACCGAGCGGTCCGGGGTGTCGGTCACCTGGGAGATGCTGGCCACCCGTTCGGTCACCAGCTGGGAGCCCACGCCCAGCCCGGCGACCAGCACCACGCCCGCGGCGCCCGCCACCAGCGCCACCCGCACCGCCCGCAGCGGTCCGGAGAGCACCAGCAGCAGCGCGCAGGCGGCCGCCGTGGCGATCCAGGCGCCCCGGCTGAACGACACCACCAGCGGGAACAGCAGCAGGGCCGCGCAGCCCAGCGCCACGGCCCGGCTCCGCCGCCCGGGCGAGCCCAGCGCCAGCGCCACCGCCGCCACCAGCCCGTACGCCACCGCGGTGGCCATGCCCATCACATCGGTGGCGCCGAAGGTGCCGACCGCCCGGACGTCCTCGCCCATATAGGAGGCGCCGGTGCCGGTGAGGTTCTGCACGGTGCCGACCGCGCCCTGGGCCAGGGCGAGTCCGACCAGCGCCCAGGCGGTCAGCCGGAAGTCCCGCCGGTCGCGCAGCAGCAGCACCACGGCCGCCGGGACCAGCACGAACACCTGGAGGTAGCGGACCACCCCGGGCAGGCTGGCCGCCGGGTCGCAGGAGGCGACCGCGGCCGCGCACACCCCGAGCACCGGCAGCCCCAGCACCACCGCGGCGGTCCGGGACAGCGGCCGGGCCCGGTCCCGTAGCAGCCGCGCCGCCGTGTACACCACCAGCAGCCCGGAGGCGGCGTCGGCCACCGTGCCGCCGGTGCCGCCCGGGCCGCCCTCCGGCGGCGGTACGGCGAGCAGGACGACCACCGCGAGCAGCGGCAGCACCGGCCCCACCCGCCGCACCGCCCCGCCGGTGCCGGTGCCGGTGCCGGTGCCGGGCATCAACTGCCCGCCGGGCGGAGCAGGGAGACGGCGGTGCGCACCAGGATGCAGACGTCCTGCCAGAGCGACCAGTGGTCGATGTAGTGGTTGTCGAAGCGGCAGCGGTCCTCGATGGAGGTGTCCCCGCGCAGCCCGTGCACCTGGGCCAGCCCGGTCAGCCCCACCGGCATCCGGTGCCGGGCCGCGTAGCCGGGGTGCAGTCGGCTGAACTCGGCGACGAAGTAGGGGCGTTCGGGGCGCGGGCCGACCAGGCTCATATCGCCGCGCAGGACGTTCCACAGCTGCGGCAGCTCGTCCAGCGAGGTCCGGCGGAGGAAGGAGCCGACCGGGCCGAGCCGGGTGTCCCGGGCCACGCTCCAGCGGGTGGCGGCCTCCTCCTCGTCGGCCGGGCGCAGCGTACGGAACTTCAGCAGGGTGAACAGCCGCCCGTGCTGCCCGACCCGCTCCTGCCGGAACAGCACCCCGGGCCCGTCCGCCAGCCGTACGGCGGCGGCGCAGCCCAGCAGCACCGGGGCCAGCAGCAGCAGCGCGGGTGCCGCGAGCGCCACGTCCAGCAGCCGCTTGCCCGGGCCGCCGGGGCGCTCCGGCGGGGCGTCGATCCGCCGCCAGGCGTGCCCCCACAGATGCCGGTCCATCGGCGCCGCCCCGGCGGCCGACCCGACCAGCACCCCGGCGCAGCCGTGGTCGGCCAGCAGCGCCGCCAGCTCCTCGTCCCGCTCAAGCCCGCTGCCCGACCCGGTGAACAGCGCCACCGACACCCCGCCGCGCACCACCGCCCGCTGTACCTCCCCGGCCGCCCCCAGCACCGGCAGCGCCGCCCCGCCGGCCGTGTCGGCGGAACGGGGCTCAGGGGTACGGGGCTCCCCGGCGCCGCCGCCCCGGTCGGGGTCGAACACGGCGACCGGGCGCAGCCCGTACTCGGGGTGCTCGGCCAGTACGGCGGCCAACCGCAGCGCCTCGGCCGCGCGGCCCACCACCAGCGCGGCCCGCGGCCGGGCCCGCACCGCCCGCCGGTGCCGGCCGTGCAGCACGGCCCGGCCGGCGCAGACGGCGAGCAGATGGACGGCGTACGCGACGACCGGCGCCACCCACCCGGCGGCGCCCGGGTGCCCGTTGGCGAGCAGCGCGGCGGCCGCGCACCACACCACGGCCGCCCGCCCGGCGAGCGCGGGCAGCTCGGGCGCCAGCGACGGCAGCGGCGAGGCGGTCCGGTAGAGCCCGGCGTAGGCGTCGAGCGCCACCAGCAGCGCGGTGAGCTGGAGCAGCAGCCCGGCCGACGGCAGCCCGCGCCCCGGCAGCCCGGCGGCCAGCACCAGCCCGCCGAGCAGCACCGCCGCGCAGTCCACCGCGACCAGGGCGGCGGTGAACGGCGGCACCGGCACCGGCCGCGGTGGTGCCACCCGGTCCGCACCCGACGGCGCCGGGACGAAAGCGGGACCGGGGACGGGGACGGTCGCGGCGGCGGCCGGGGCGGCGGGCCCCGGCTCCGGGTGCGGGCCCGGGTACGGGACGGGCTCCCGGGCCGGTGACGAGTCGGTGGTCACTGGGCGATCGGCTCCCTCGGTGCGCGGCCCGGTACGGCGGCCACCTCGCGGTACACATCCGTGATCGCCGCCCCGGCCCGCCGTACGTCGAACCGTTCGCGGACATGGCGCTGGGCCCGGCGGCCGAGGTCGGCGCGGAGCACCGGCCGCTGGAGCAGCGCCGCGAGGGCGCCGGCCAGCGCGTCCGGGTCGCCGGGCCGGACCAGGCAGTGCGGCTCCTGACCCGGCGGCAGGCTCTCCCGGGCGCCGTCCACATCGGTGAGCACCACCGGGCGCCCGGCGGCCATCGCCTCCAGGGGCGCCAGCGCCAGGCCCTCCCAGCGGGACGGCAGGACGGCGAGGTCGGCCGCCCGGTACCAGGGCGCCGGGTCGGCGACCGCGCCCGCGAAGAGGACCGAACCGGGTGCGGCGGCGCGCAGGGCGGCGGCCGCCGGGCCGTCCCCGACCAGCACCAGCCGGGCGGCCGGCACCCGTTCCCGTACGGCGGTCCAGGCGCGCAGCAGCTCGTCCTGGCCCTTCTGGCGGCAGAGCCGGCCCACGCACACCACCAGCGGTGCGGTGGCCGGCAGCCCCAGCGCGGCCCGGGCGGCGGCCCGTCCGGCGGCGCCCCCCTCCGCGGTGCCACCGGCGAAGCGCTCGATGTCCACACCGTTGTGGACGACCGACCAGGCCGCCCGCACCCCGGCGCCCTCGCCGCGGCGGCGCTCGGCCTCGCTGACGCAGATCACCCGGTCGGTCCAGCGGGCCGCCCACCGCTCCCAGCGCCGGGCCAGCGCCGCTGCGGTGCCGCCCACCGCCTCGAACGACCAGGCGTGCGGCTGGTAGACGGTCGGCACCCGGCCGCGTACCGCCAGCCGGGCGGCCAGTCCGGCCTTGGCGCTGTGCGCGTGGACCAGGTCGGGGCGCACCTCGTCCACCAGCCGGGCGACGCCGCGGCTCTCGGCGACCAGCGCCCTGCCCGGTTCGCGGCCGGCCCGCCAGGGGCGCACCTCGGCGCCCCGCGCCCGTGCCGCGGCGGCCAGTTCCGTACCGGGCGGGCAGGCGACGACCGCCCGCATACCGGAGGCCACCTGCGCGGCCGCCACATCGGCGACCACCCGGGCCACCCCGCCGTCGCCCGGCTGGACGACGTGCAGTGCGGTGAAGGGGGGAGGGGAAGGCACGCGTGACCCTTTCTACGAGGCCTTCGCCGCGGCGGGACGGGCAGCGGACCCAGGGACCCGGGCCTCGGAACCGGGCCGCGGGCCCGTGACCGGAAGCGGCACCGGTGTCGGGGGTGAGCGGCGGCGAGGGCCGGCACGGCGGCACCGGAAGGATCCGAACATCCGAACTGCTCGTCCGCGTGGCGAACGACGACCGGCAGAGACGACCGGGCAAAAGAGCTTGCGGGGCTTGCAGGACTTACTGGGCTTGCGGGGCTGGTGAAGGGGGCGGGCGGGACGGGCGGAAACAGCGAGTGCACGGTATCCCCCACCCGCCGCGCACTCGGGCATTTGACACAACAGCGGAGCAACTACCCTTTTCGATCTGCCTGCTTCAGCCGCGGCCGTGTCGTGTCGCGTCGCGTTAACCCGCCGCCGTCTGGTTCACCCGTTCGGTGGCGCAACCGCCCAGGGCCCAGGGCGTTGTTGGTGTAGCCGACCACGTCGGCCGCTGTGCATCGACAATCTAGGAGCTCGTCACCATGTCCCGTATCGCCAAGGTCGCCGTCCTGACCTCCGCCGTAGCCGCCACCCTCGCCGGTGCCGCCGGTGCCGCCGTCGCCGACTCCGGCGCCGAGGCCGCGGCCGTGGGCTCCCCGGGTGTCCTGTCGGGCAACGCGGTGCAGGTCCCGGTCCACATCCCGGTCAACCTGTGCGGGAACACCATCGACATCATCGGCATCCTGAACCCGGCCTTCGGCAACGTCTGCGTCAACGACTGACGTCGTCTGCCCCTCGTCCGCGCACAGCCGGCGCGGACGGCACCGAGCGCCACCCCTGCCTCCCAGGGGTGGCGCTCTCGCGTGCGCGCCCCCGCTCTCGTAGGTGCGCCCCTCGTCCGGGGCAGCGGAGGGCCACCGGTTTCCCGGCCCGCCACGACCCGGCCGACCCCCCTCCGCCGCAGGTCGCAGCCGTGTGTACCGCCATCCGGGCGCCTCACTCTGCGTGAGGGAAGCGTTTGCGGGGAGCGCGGTGCCGACTCACCGTGAGGTACACGTTCCGACGCACCACGGAAGGACACGGCATGCGCCTCCTGACCCCCCGCCGGATGGCGGTCACCGCGATCTGCGCCGCGCTCACCCTCGGAGGGGCGGCGCCCGCCCTGGCCGCCGCCCAGGCCCCCGCCGTCCCCGCGGCCGCCCCCGGGGACGTCGACGAGATCCTGGACTCGGTCGGCAGCCTGGTGGAGAGCATCCTCGACGGCGCCCTGGAACTGGACGAGGAGGACGCCGCCACCCAGAGCCCCGCCACCCCCCAGACCCCGGGGAGCCCCCAGACCCCGGGGACCTCGCAGACCCCGCAGACAGAGGAGCTGGCGGACGCCATCGGCCGGCTCCAGCAGGCCGCCGCGAACGCCGGCACCGGCTCCCGGGACGGCGCGGACACCGGCGTCGCCCTCCCGGAGGACTTCTTCAACGACCAGGAGGCGGCCGGCAGCGAGTTGGACGCCATGGACGCCGACCTGGAGAAGGCGCTGGAGGGCGTACGGGAGGCCGTGGACGCCGTGGTCGCCTCGGCCACCGAGGGCGAGACCACCACCTCCGCCCAGGACATCCAGGAGGCGGTGCGGGAACTGGTCGACAGCGTCCGCCAGGACGCCGCCCCGGAGACCGGGATGAGCACCCTCCCGGCCACCGACACGACCCCGGCGGACATCTTCGGATAGGCGCCCCGCCGACCCCCGCGGGGCACGCGGTCGGATAACAGGACCGGTCCACATCATTCGGGTGCAGTCGCCGGAATTCCGCTCCCGCGGAGTTTCCCCCGCGCGCAGCTCTCGTTACAGAAGACGGAAGCACAGCACAGGGAGCACCAACTCCCCTCCGCACAGCGCTCGTTGTGCCGAGCAATCCGTCCAGGAAGGACCCCCTCCCCCATGAAGCCCACGAAGGTCGCAGCGGTCGTCGCCGGTTCCCTGATGGCCCTGGGCGCGGCCACCCCCGCGTTCGCCGCCGAGAGCCTCACCCCCTCCAGCCTCAACGGAGCCGTCGACACCCTCGGCAAGCGCGGTCTGACCGAGGCGGTCCCCGCCGACGGGGTGACCAAGGTCGCCACCGACCACAAGCTCGTCGGCAAGGTGCAGGACACCGCGGGCAAGCTCCCCGCGAAGGACGCCGCGCCGCTGCTGGGCGGACTGCCGCTGGGCAAGTAGCCCCGGCGCGTACGGCGGCGGAAGGGCCGGCCGGAGACGACACCACGTCCCCGGCCGGCCCTTCCGTGCGTCCCGGACCGCACCGGGGCAGACCCGGCAGCTACCGGTGGCGACACGGCCGCGCGTTGCTGCATCCGGGCGAATTGCGAAGCGCTCCCCGACGCGGGCTCGTTCTCCGGGACAGCACCGAACTCACCCGAGGTCGGCCGACACTCACCCGAGCCGGACCCTCACTCACTCCGGCACTCACCTCACCGGGAAGGCGTACGCAGCAATGAACCCGAAGACTCAGGCCGGCATGGGGATCCTCGTCACCTGCCTGGCGTCCGCGGCGATGGCCTCGCCCGCCCTGGCCGCCTCCGCCCCGGTGGCACCGGTGGACATCCCGCTGCACGGACTCTCCACCGTGCTGCCCGAGACGCCGGTGCTCCGCACCGGGGTGCCGATCCCGGTGCCGGGGGCGCCCTCGGGCTTCACCCAGCGCGCGGAGGGCGGGCTCCAGCCGCTGCTGGTGCCGCAGCTGCCGCTCTCCACCGGGACGCCGGAGACGCTGATCGCCGCGCCGCTGCCGGACGTCGAGGGCGACCGGCCCACCGGGCGGGCGGTGCTCGCCGCCCCGGCCTCCGAGGTCCAGGCCGTCACCCCCGGTGCCGTCGCGGGGCTGCCGCTCACCCTGCCGCGCGCCGAGACCCTCGGGCTGCCGGGCCTGGCACTGCCGCCGGCCGGGCTGCTGGCGCCCTCGCTGACCGGCGCGGTCGAGTCCACGATGGGGCTGGACGCCGAGGAAGCCGGCCGCTGAACCTCCCGGCCGCACCCCGCCTCCCGCTCTCCGTATCCCTCCGCACCGCCCTCACCATGCCGCCGAACGGGCGAACCGACCGCGATCTATGCGGTGACCCGGCGTGGCGGCCGTGACCCGGCATGAGCAACGGCGTTGAAAGGGCGGTGACGACCGCGGCTCACGCGGTCTCCCTTCCCTGCATGACCCCCACCCACGTACCACCACGCACGTAACAAGGAGTTCCCATGCTTCGCATCGCGAAGGCCGCCGTCGTCCTCGCCGGCACCGGCGCCGTTGCCCTCGGCGGGGCCGGCCTGGCGGCCGCCGACGCCGGCGCCGAGGCCGCCGCCGTCGGCTCCCCCGGCGTTCTGAGCGGCAACATCCTGCAGATCCCGGTCCACGTGCCGATCAACCTCTGCGGCAACACCATCGACGTCGTCGGCATCCTGAACCCGGCCTTCGGCAACCAGTGCGCCAACGTCGACGGCAAGAAGAAGGACCACGACAAGAAGGACGACTCGAAGAACCACGGGCACAAGAACGACGGCGGCTACGGCGGCTGAGCCTCCGCCACCGTCCGCGTACCGCGGCACGAAGCCCCCGTCCGGTCCCCGTACCGGCCGGGGGCTTCGGCGTACCGGCCGCCGTGGCAGCGGCAGCTCTCAGCCGTCGTAGCGGTACACCTGCCCCAGGTCGGCGACCTCGGCCGGAGTGACGTCGAACGGCGGCATCCGCTCGTGCCGGGCCACCACCCGCCGGTACTGCGCCGAGCCGCGCGGCGGCGGGGTGGCGGGCAGATAGCCGGCCCTGGGGTGCCGGGCCTGCCAGCGGGTCCACAGCAGGTCCACGAAGGCATGGTGCAGCCAGAACACCGGGTCGTTGACCGAGGCCCCGCCGACCATCAGCCCGCCGACCCAGCGGTGCACCCGGTTGTGGCACGCCCAGCGGGCCGTCCCCCTGGCCCCCGGCCGCCAGCCCTCCAGACGGTTGCGGAAGCCGGTGCGGCTGGTGGAGTCCCAGGGCTCCACGTCATACCCGCCCTCGGCGAGCGCCCCGTCCACATCGGCGCGGGTGGGCAGCGCGATCGGGTCGGCCGGGTGGCCGAGCGCCCGGGTGAGGAAGGGCTCGTCGGTGACGCCGACGGTGATGGGCCAGTTCCCCGAGGCGTACGCGAAGGGGCCGGTGGTCACCCGGCGGTCCCCCGGTCGGCCGTCGCCGCCCAGGAAGTCCTCGCCCCAGAGGGCGGAGGCGGGGCTGCGGTCCCGGGTCCAGTCCCAGTAGGGCACGGTCACCGCCGGGTCGACGGCGCGCAGTTCCCGTTCGAACTCCAGCAGGTACTGCCGGTGCCAGGGCAGGAAGGACGGCCCCATGTGCGCGACCCGCAGCCCCTGCTCGCCGTCGGTCGTGTAGTGGTCCACATGGGTGCGGACGAAGTCGTCGTAGCGGCCGCTGCGCTTGACCGCCAGCACCGCGGCGACGAACCCGCGCCGCTGGGCGGTCGTCAGATCCCGCTGGTTCCTACGCGTGTACGGTGCCGCCACGCGCACCACCTCCCGGTGTATGGCCGTGCCCGGCCGCCGCGCCGGACAGCCCGGCGCCGCCCAGCTCGTCCACCGCGGCCCGGGTGGCCGCCAGCGGCGTCGGGTACGAGGCGCAGTGGTCCACCGGGGTGAGCCAGCCGCCGTCCGCGCACCGCATCAACGGGAGCGGCCGCCCGTCCACGGACACCGTGAGCGGCCCGCCGGCCGGGCCCGCGCCCTGGATGCGGCGGCCCCGGTACATCTCGTCGAAGCCGGGTGGCGCCGCCTCGACGCCCTCCCTCGGCCCCGTGCGGACCAGCGGGGCGAGCGCGCCGCCGGTGAAGGCGGCCACCGCCAGGGTGAACAGCGCCCGCAGGACCGTACGCCGCACCGGACGCCTCCCCGGGCCGGGGCCGTCGGGAGCCGCGCGGGCTGGAAGTGCTGCTGCCCGGTCCATCGGACGCCTCCCGGTGGCTGGTGGGTCGTCAACTTCGCCGGGGTCAACGACCCGGACGGGGAAGCGTTGCGCCGGAGCGCGCGTACGGGCGCTACCCGGTCAGGTGAACCGGGGCACCGCACTCTGGGCCGAACGGGTGGATTCCGGGGCAGACGCCCGCGCGTCCGGGGCTACGATCCGGCGCCATGACCTCTTCCCCCGCCGTATCCCCCGGGCGCCAGGCGTCCCCGCTGGGCACCCTCGCCGTCATCGCCTGGGCCGGTGACCCGGACGCCGACCCCGGGCAGCCCCCGCAGGTGCCGTTTCTGATGGTCTACTCGCTCGGTGACGGACGGGACGGCCCGGAGGCCGGGTCCGAGGCGCTGCGGGCCGAGGTGGAGAAGGCCGGGCTGTCGATCGGCGACAAGGTCTCCGACCTGGCACGGGAGACCCGGGTGCCGATCAGCCTGCTGGTGGAGGCCGAGCAGGCAGCGCTGAGCATGCCGTTCCTGCGGGTGCAGTGCGCCGTCCCGCCGGAGTGGGAGCGGGCCGCGCACCAGAGCGGCAAGGTCTATCTGATCGTCTCGCTGCGCCCCTGGCCGGAGGCGGTGCACGGCCGCCCGGTCGACGAGGAGGCGCTGCGGGCCTTCGCCGGTGACGAGACGCTGATGGACGTCAGCGCGCACTGCCTGGTCCCGGTACGGCGAGTCCGCACCTGAGGATTCCGGGGTGCTGGCGGGTGGCCCCCGCCCTCCGCCGGCGCCCTGCCCAACTCCCCCGTTCTACTGAACATTTGCCCCCAAACCCCCACGAATGACTTCCGCGTGTAACGTCGCCGGCATGACGATGACGCGGGTGCAGAACGAGGCGGCCCCAAGCCCGGCGACCGGCACCGACCCCGTTCCGGCGACCGTCGGTGCCGGGCGGGCGTTCGCCTGGATGCTGGTGGTGACCGGGGCGGCCGGGCTGCTGGCGGCGTGGGTGATCACCCTCGACAAGTTCAAGCTGCTGGAGGACCCGGGGTTCACGCCGGGCTGCAGCCTCAATCCGGTGGTCTCCTGCGGCAGTGTGATGCAGAGCGACCAGGCCACGGTGTTCGGCTTCCCCAACCCGATGCTGGGGCTTGCGACCTACGCGGTGGTGATGGGCATCGGCTTCGCCCTGCTGGCCGGGGCGGGCTTCCGCCGCTGGTTCTGGCTCGGCTTCAACGCCGGGACCCTGTTCGGCGTGGGCTTCTGCGCCTGGCTGACCTACCAGTCGCTGTACGAGATCAACGCGCTGTGCCTCTGGTGCTCGCTGGCCTGGGTCGCCACCATCGTGATGTTCTGGTACGTCACCTCGCACAACATCCGGCACGGGCTGCTGCCGGCCCCGGCCGGGGTGCGGTCGTTCGTCGGCGAGTTCACCTGGGTGCTGCCGGTGCTGCACATCGGGGTGATCGGGATGCTGATCCTGACCCGCTGGTGGGACTTCTGGACCGGCTGATCCCGGGCTGATCCACGGGCGGTACACGAGGGGCCCGGGCGCGGGTAGCGCCCGGGCCCCTCGTCGCGCGGGCCACCACGGAGCCGCCGGCCACCGGAAAGAGCCGCACGCGATTCTTCGATCCGAATAACCGCCTGAATGCCCGTCAGAACACCCACTCAACGGGACCGGTAATCATCGAATAATTCCAGGCGCCCATTCCCTCTGCCCCCCGGAGACCGCGGGGAATTCCGGGTGTCGGAGTGCGCAAGCCCTGAAGGGCGGGCTACAGTGCCGCTTCTGCGTGGAGAATGCCCAGGCTCGTCCGGTTCGCACGGACGCCTTGGATGAAAATCCGACAGGACGGCGACCCCGGTGAGGATCCAATCAAGATGAATGATTTTCGTCTCGCCAGAACCCAGATCGCCATCATCGGAATCGCCGGCATGTTTCCCCAGGCGCACGATGCCAGGGAATTCTGGCGGAATATCATTCTCGGACGGGACTGCATCACCGACGTCCCGGAGAAGGCGTGGCGGATCGCGGACCACTACGACCCGGACCCGTTCGCGGAGGACAAGACCTACGCGCGTCGCGGTGGCTTTCTGCCGCCCGTGGTCTTCGACCCCGCCGAGTTCGCGATGCCCCCGGCCTCCCTGGACGCCATCGGCCTCGTACAGCTGCTCAGCCTGCGGGTCGCGCGCGATGTGCTGGCGGACGCCCGGTGCGACCGGTCCGCCTGGTACGACCCGGCGCGCACCGGGGTGATCCTCGGGGTGTGTGGGCAGAACACGACCATGTTGCCCCTGGGCGCACGGCTCTTCGCGCCTGTGGTGCGCGAGTCCGCGCTCAGCTGCGGGCTGTCCGAGCGGGACGCCGACGAGTTGGTGCGGAGAGTGAAGGCGGCCTGGCCGTCCTGGACCGAGGACAGCTTCCCCGGGGTGCTCGCCAACGTGGTCTCCGGGCGCATCGCCAACCGCCTCGGACTGGGCGCCGCCAACTGCACGGTCGACGCGGCGTGTGCGAGCTCGCTGGCTGCGTTGCGCATGGCCGCCAGCGAACTGGTCGAGCATCGCGCCGACCTGATGATCACGGGCGGTTGCGACGCGGACAACTCGGTGTCGACCTTCATGTGCTTCAGCAAGACGCCCGCGCTGTCACCGAGCGGCCGGGTCCGGCCCTTTGACGCCTCCGCCGACGGGACCCTGCTCGGTGAGGGCATCGGCATGCTGGCGCTCAAGCGGCTCGCCGACGCCGAACGCGACGGAGACCGGATCTACGCCGTACTGCGCGGGCTGGGGAACTCCAGCGACGGCCGGACGTCGAGCATCTACGCCCCCAGCGGCGAAGGGCAGATCGAGGCGCTGCGCCGCGCCTATGAGGACGCCGAGGTGCCGCCGGGTTCCGTGGGGCTTGTCGAGGCGCATGGGACGGGCACCGCGGTGGGTGACGCGGTGGAGCTGGGCACGCTGCGCACCTTCCTGGGCTCCTCGCCGGCACCGGTCGCCATCGGCAGTGTGAAGTCCCAGATCGGCCACACCAAGGCGGCCGCCGGAGCGGCCGGCCTCATCAAGACCGCGCTGGCCCTGCACCACAAGGTGCTGCCGCCGACCATCAACGTCGACACGGTCAACGAGGCGGCCGGTGAGGGCGGGCTGTATGTGAACACCCGCACCCGGCCGTGGGTGCTCGATCCCCGCCACCCGGTGCGGCGCGGGGCGGTCTCCGCGTTCGGGTTCGGCGGGGTCAACTTCCACGCGGTCCTGGAGGAGCACCGTCCCTCCGAGGACGGGGTGCGGGTCTGGCACGGCACACCCAGGGTGTTCCTCTGGCACGCCCCGGATGTCCCGGCCCTCCTGGACCGGTTGCGCGAGGACACCGAGCCGGACACCACCGCGGAGATTCCGCCCGGGCACGCCCGGCTGGGAGTCCTCGCCTCGGACGACGCCGAGCGTGCCTCGGCGGTGGCACGGGCCGTCGCGCACCTGGAGAGCGAGCCCGCGTCGGACAGCTGGGAGCTGCCCAGCCGGGCCCACTACCGGCGTTCCGCACTGCCGGCCGGCACCAAGGTCGCCGCCCTCTTCGCCGGACAGGGCAGCCAGTACCCGGACATGGGGCTCACGGCTCTCACCTCCGTGCCGTCCGTCCGGGCCGCGTTCGACCAGGCGAACGCCCTGTGGACCGAGCCGACACCACCCGGCGGCACCCTCGCCCAGGTGGTCTTCCCCGCCCCCGGACGTACCACCGCTCGGGACACCACCGCGGCGCTGCGGCGGCCCTCCTACGCCCAGGCGGCCATCGGCGCGCTGGCCATGGGCCAGTACCGGTACCTGGCGGAGTCGGGTTTCGCCCCCGACGGGGTGCTCGGGCACAGCTGCGGCGAGCTGTTCGCGCTCTGGGCGGCCGGCAGTCTGGACGACGCCCAGTGCCTGGCCCTCACCCGCGAGCGCGGCCGGGCGATGGAACCGGCGGAGGAGGAGGACGCCGACCTCGGGGCGATGGTCGCGGCGCGGCTGTCCACCGGTTCCTGGGAGCGGCTGTCGGCGGACCACCCGCTGCTGGCCCTGTGCAACACCAACGCCCCCGACGAGCTGGTCATCGGCGGCCCGACGGCGGCTGTCGAAGCGTTCGAGGAGCAGTGCCGCGACCGCGGGGTGGCCGTGCACCGGCTTCCGGTCGCGGGCGCGTTCCACACCCCTCTGATGCGGAGCTCCGCCCGCGCGTTCGCCGAGGCCGTCGCCCGTGTGCGGGTCCTGCCGCCGCGCGTCCCGGTCTTCGCAGGCGCGCCGGACGCCCGGTACGGACCGGACCCGGACGCCAACCGGCGGACCCTGGGCGAGCAGATGCTGCGCCCGGTCGACTTCGCCGGGCGCGTACGGCAGCTGTACGCCGACGGGTACCGGGTGTTCGTCGAGTTCGGCCCCAAGCAGGTGCTGACCCGCCTGGTCCACCGCACGCTCGGGGACGGCGCCGTCGAGGCCTTCGCCACCGACACCGGCCCCGGCACGGACAGCGCGGCGGCCCTGAAACTCGCCGCGCTCCGGCTGGCGGTACTCGGCCGGCCGATGAGCGGCATCGACCGCCACGAGGCGCCGCCCGCTCCGCCGCGACCCGCGCCGTCCCCGGTCGCCCGGCTGCTGGAGGGGGCGTCGTTCGCGGTCGAGGCCTGCCGGCCCGCGTACGAGGAGGCGCTGGCCGAAGGGCACCGCCGCCGTACGCCCGAGCCCGAGCCCGAGCGGACCGCGGAGCCCGTCGCCGCCGTCGCCCTGCCGGAAGGGGCCGGGTCGGCGGCGGAGGAGCTGGCACGCGCCGCCGCCGACCAGCTCGACCTGCACACGGAGTTCCTGCGGGGCCAGCTGCGGACCGCCGGCCGGCTGACCGACCTGGTGACCGGCACCGCCGGGACCGCACCGGACCGGGCGCTGCTGAGCAGGGTGGAGGCCGTCAAGGAGCACGGCCTGGCGCTGAGCAGGGCCCATATCCGGGCGCAGGAGGTGATGCTCGCCTTCGCCCGGCTGGGGCTGGGGGACCGGGCCGCCGCCGACACGGCGGAAGCGGGCGTGACGGACCTTCCGGTGGTGGAGGTCCCCGAGGGCACGCTGCCGCCTCCGCGGGCCGGCGACGCCACGGCCCCGCCCACCGCGACTGCGGCCCCTGCCCCTGCCCCTGCCACGGCCACTGCCCCTGCCCCTGCCCCTGCCGTACCGGAGCACTCCGCCGACAGCACGGACCCCGCCGGGGACGGCGCCTCGTTCCAGGCGATGGGTGTGGAGGAGGTGGAGCGGTGCCTGCGGGAACTGGTCGCGGAGAAGACCGGATACACCTTCGACATGGTCGCCCCCGACCTGGACATCCAGACCGAACTGGGCATCGACTCCCTGAAGCAGGTGGAGATCGCCTCGGAGGCATGGCGCCGCTACCCCTTCCTGCCCCGCGAGGAGATCTACCGCTTCGCCCAGGCGCGGACCGTCGGTGAACTCGCCTCCCTGCTGATGGAGGTGGCCTCGGGGCCGGCCGCGCCGGGCGAGGCGCCCACCGAACCGGTCCCCGTGGGCCGGGGCTTCCTCGTGCCGCGCCCGCTGCCCGAGGCGGACGTCCTGCCGGACCCCTACGGCCCCGACCCCTCCGCCCTGGTGGTCGACGACGGCGGTGCGCTGGCCGGCGCGGTGGCCGCGGCCCTGCGCGACGCGGGCTGGAGCGTACGCCGCCTGGCCCTGCCCGGGGCGGACGGCGGCGAGGCGGGCGGAGACGACCAGGACCGGTGGCAGCTCGCCGACTGGCGGGAGGAGACCCTGCGCGGCCGGGTCGCCGACGCCCTGGCCGGCCGGGAGCGCCTGGACCTGTGTGTCGTGCCGGTAAGCCGCGAGGCGGGGCAGGCGGACGTCGCCGAGGCGGTCACCCGCCTGGGCCACACGGTCCTGCTGGCCAAGCAGGTGGTGCCCGCGCTCCGGAAGACCACCGCGGCGGGCCACCGGGCGGGGTTCCTCACCGTCACCCGACTCGATGGCACCCTCGGCCTGGCCGGGTCCCTCGGGGAGCCGGTGGCGGCCCTGTACGGCGGCCTGGGCGGTCTGGTCAAGGCACTCGGCGTCGAGGAACCGGCCCTGTTCTGCCGTGCGCTGGACCTCGCTCCCCGACTGGCGGCACCGCAGGCGGCCGAGCGCCTGCTGCACGAGATGGTGGACGCCGCGCCGGTGCCCGAGGTCGCCTGGGACGGCGCGCGGCGCCAGACCCTCACCGTATCCACCGCGCCGTCCGCCGCCCTGCCCTCCGCTCCCCCGCCGTCCGCGGCGCTCGCGGCGCCCGGGCCCGACGATTTGCTGGTGGTCACCGGCGGGGCGCGCGGCATCACCGCCTGGTGCGCCTCCGCGCTGGCGGCCGAGCGGTCCTGCGGCTTCGTCCTGCTGGGCCGCACGGCTCTGCGGGAGGAACCCGAGTGGGCCGGGCACCACGACGACCCGGCGGCCCTCACCGAGGCGCGCCTGGCGCGGACGGTGTCCGAGGGCCTGACCGCCGACGCCGCCGATGCCCGTGAGGAGGCCGAGGCCTGGGCGCACCGGATCGTCCAGCAGCGGGAGATCCGGGCCACGCTGGCCGAACTGCGCGCCCACGGGGTCGAGGCGTCGTATGTGGCCGCCGATGTCGCCGACGCGCCGGCGGTCAGGGCGGCCCTCGCCCCGTACGCGGACCGGGTGACCGGGGTGATCCATGGCGCGGGGGTGCTCGCCGACGCGCCCCTGGCGGCGAAGACCGCCCAGGGCATCGCCCGGGTGGTCGACACCAAACTCACCGGGCTGGTGAACGTCCTGGCCGCGCTGCCGGCGGACGAGCTGCGCCACCTCGTCCTGTTCACCTCGGTGTCCGGCATCTATGGAAACGGCCGGCAGACCGACTACGCGATGGCCAACGAAGCCCTCAACCGCTTCGCCTGCGCCTGGCGGGCGGAACACCCCCGGTGCAGGGTCGCCGCCCTGGCCTGGGGCCCCTGGCGCGGCGGCATGGCGTCGCCGGAGGCCCAGGCCCTGTTCACCCGGCTCGGGGTCCCGCTGCTCAGCCCGGAGGAGGGTGTCGCCCACTTCCTCGGGCAGCTGACCGCCGAGAGCGCCGAGGGCGAAGGCGACCCGATCGTCGTCCTCGGCCCCCTGCGGTCGGTCTTCACCCCGTCCGCACTGCCCCCGGGCGGTGTCCAGTTGCTGCGCGGTCTCGACCGCCTGGGCGAGGAACCGGTCCTGCGGGACCACAGCATCGACGACCGCCCGGTGCTGCCCATGACCGCCGCCATCGGCTGGGGCGTCAACGCCGTGGAGCGGCTGCGCCCCGGCCGGATGGTGACGGAGGTCCGCGACTTCCGCGTACGCAAGGGCCTCGTCCTCGACGGCTCGCAACCGTCCCGCGCCCGCGTCGCCCTGGTTCCGCGGGACGGAGCCGACCCGGCCGTCCACTTCACCGTGCACGACGAGGGACGGAGCGCCCCGGCACCGCGCTACGAGGGTGTCTTCGGCTCACCGGTGCTCACCCCCGTACCGGCGGACCCCCCGCGGCTGCCGCACCCGCCCTCGTACGCGGACGCCAACCCGGCCTACCAGGACGGCTTCCTCTTCCACGGCCCCCTGCTGCGCGGCCTGGGCCCGGTGCTGAGCGAGGACGACACCCGGCTGACCACGGCGGCCCGCCTCTCCGATCCGCCGCTGGCCGCCGGAGCGTACGGCAGCGCTCTCTACAGCCCCGCGCTCGCCGACCTCCTGCTCCAGACGGCGGCCCTGCTCGGACGGCGGCTCTGCGGCCACCGGTGCCTGCCGGTGGCGGTGGACCGGGTGCGGCTCTACGCGCCCCTTCCGGACGGCGAACCGTTCACCATCACGGCCGAACTGCTGGAGCGCGGCCCGCTCCAACTCACCTGCGACGTCACGGCCCACGACGAGCAGGGCCGGGTGCTCCAGCACTGGCACGCCGTCAAGGGCATCGTGGCCGCCCCCGAACTCGGCAGCCGTGCGGCATGGCCCGCGCCGCGTCCGGACGCCCCGTAGCGCCGCGGCGCCCACTCCCCCGTCCGCCGTCCGACCCTGCGAGAGAGCATGGAAGACCTCACGTTCGACGGCCCCGTGCCCGTCATCCCGTGGTGGACCGGCGCCGAGGAGGCGCCGCGCCCCGCCATCTCGGCCCCGCGTCCCCCCGAGTCTCCGGCGCTTCCGGCGCTTCCGGCGCTTCCGGCGCTTCCGGCGCTTCCGGCGCTTCCGGCGCTTCCGGCGCTTCCGGCGCTTCCGAGGGATGTGACCGCGGCCGGGATCACCGGCGAACTGGCGCGGTCACTCCGGGCCGCGCACCAGGCCGCCCTGCGTACGCACGAGTCCTTGCAGCAGTGGCTGCTGGCAGCCGAGGACCGGCCCTCCGCCGGGCCGGAACCGTCCGCCGGCGGCACCGCGCTGCGGGCCACCGTGGACTGGAACCGCCAAGCCGGGCCTTCCGGCATCACGGGCCTGCGGGTCGTACCCGCCCGCTCCGGGCAGCACCGCTGGGAGCTCCGGCAGGACGGAAGCCCGGTGGCCGAGGTGAGCGGCCGCACCGGCGCGGCGGCGCTGCGGCAGCCCTGGCCCGACCGGACCGTGCCGTGCCCGGAGGACCGGTTCCACCCCCTGGTCCGGACCGGGCCGCGCGACCTCGGCCGGGGCGACCTCGCTCTGCTGGCCGAGGGTGCCTGGGGCTCCGTGTTCGGCCCCGCCTTCCAGCCGGCCGACTCCCCCGAGGGTGGCACCGGTTGGACCGGGCCGGTGGATTTCTCGCTGCTCGACGACGTCACCCTGCACGGACCGGGAGCGGGCCGCTACCGGCAGGGCCGGGTCAGGGCGACCGTCGCGTTCGGAGTCCAGGCGCCCGAGACCGCCGTGGCCTGCCTGCTGAGCGCCACCTGGCAGGCGCTGGCTGTCCACGCCCTCCACCTCGGCCTGCAGCTGTGCCTGCCCCGGCCCTCGCTGATCCCCTGGACCGGGGAGCCCACCCATGTCGAGATGGTGCGTCCCGGCAGTCGTTCCGGGCCGCTGACCCTGACCGCCGATATCGCGCGGGCCGGTCTGGTGCCCCGTCCGCATGTCGTCGCGGACGTGTGCGTCACCGACGCCGAGGGGCACCGGGTGGCCCGGCTCCATGCCGCGGGCTGCGAACTGCGAGAGCCCGCGGGGACGGTCCTGGCCCCGGCACCCCGCGGCCGATCCCCACGCCGCGACTCGACGGGGGAAGGGGTCTACGCCCATGAGCTCCATATGGCCCATGCCGCGGCGGGCGATCTCGGCGTCACCTACGGCGCCTCCGCGCACCGCTCGGCGGGCCTGGTCAGGCCGCGGCTGCCGAGCGGCGGCATGCGGATGCTCCACCGCATGGCCGACCCACCCGGCGAACGCGGAACGTACCCGGTCGGATCGGCGTACACCACCGAGTACGACGTCCCGGAGCAGCCCTGGTACCTCCGGGACAACGCGGGGACCGTCCCCCACCTGGCGTACCTGGAGGTCTCCCTGCAGGCCGCCGCGTTCGTCGGAGCCGCGCTCGGCGCCAGCACCGAGTACCCGGACGAGGCATGGACCGTCCGCAACCTGGAGGGCCGCGCCCGGCTGCTGCGCCACGCGGACCTGCGCGGGCGCACGGTGCGCCAGCGGACCACCCTGCTGGCGCACACACCGCTGCCGGGAGCGGTCCTCCAGCGCTACGGCTACCGGCTCGCCGTCTCGGACGAGGCCTGCTACGAGGGGGAGGCCGTCCACGGGTTCTTCACCCTGCCCGTCCTGGCCGAGCAGCAGGGGATGGACGCGGGGCGCCGGATCCCTCCCTGGCTGCGGCGGCAGGACCCGTCCACCACCCGCGTACGGTCCTTCGACGCGGAGTGCGGCGACCACCCGGCCCGCGGCCGGCTCGCCTTCCTGGCCGGTGCCGAGGCCGAGTTCGTCCCGGGCGGCGGGCTCCACGGGCTGGGCTATCTGCTCTGCTCCAAGCCGGTCGACCCTGATGACTGGTACTTCGGCCGGCACTTCCTGGGCGATCCGGTGATGCCGGGCTCCTGCGGGATCGAGATGCTCGTCCAGATGACGGGGGCCTGTCTGAGCGGCACCGGAGCGATCTCCGGCGACCGGCTCGCCGAGCTGCGCCCGCTCCCCGGGGCCGAGCTGCGCTGGACCTACCGGGGGCAGATCCAGCCCCACCACCGCGAGGTGCAGGCCGAGGTGCACCTCCGCGAGGTGGTACGGGACCAGGACGGCCTCACCGTGCGCGCCGAGGGAAGCGTGTGGCGCGACGGGCTCCGGGTGTACGCGGTGGACGGCATCGCGCTGCGCGCGCCGGCGCGGCCCGAGGAGGAGGCGGTATGACCGTGTACGTGGAAGCTGCGGGCGTCCGTTCCGTACTGGCCGCGCTGGACCGGCCCTGCTACGTGGTGGAGGCGGGCGGGCGCGTCGGGGTCAGCGCCGACCGCCCCGGTCAGGGCTCCGGCGCGCGGATCCTGGCGGTGGCGCCGCCGGTGGACGTGCGCAACCTCGGGGCGTCGGCCTTCCTCGACCGCCACCGGCTGCGGCACCCCTATATGGCCGGATCGATGGCGGCGGGCATCTCGTCGGTGGAGCTGGTCACCGCGCTCGCCCACGCCGGCCACCTCGCCTCGTTCGGGGCGGCCGGGCTCGCCGCCGACCGGGTCGAGACGGCCGTACGGCGGCTGCGCCGCGAGCTGCCGGACCTGCCCTGGGCGAGCAACCTCATCCACAGCCCGGCCGCCCCGCGAGCCGAACGGGACACCGTCGAGGTGTATCTGCGCAACGGTGTGACCTGTGTCGAGGCCTCCGCGTTCATCGCGCCGACCCGCGAGCTCGTCCGATACCGCGCCACCGGACTGCGCAGCGCCCCCGACGGCGGGGTACTCGCCGGCAACCGGGTCATCGCCAAGGTCTCCCGGGCGGCGACGGCCGAATCCTTCCTGCGCCCCGCGCCCGCCGAGCTGGTGGCGGACCTGGTCGCGGACGGCCGGCTCACACCCGAGCAGGCGGCCCTCGCGGCGCGGGTGCCGCTGGCCGACGACATCACCGTGGAGGCCGACTCCGCCGGCCACACCGACCGGCGCCCCCTGGTGACCCAATTGCCCCTGATCATCGCCTTGCGGGACCGGGAGGCGAGGTCCGGCAACCCCGGTGGCACCGTGGCGATCGGAGCGGCGGGCGGCATCGGGACCCCGCAGGCGGCGTTCGCGGCGTTCGCCATGGGAGCGGCCTACATCGTCACCGGCTCGATCAACCAGGGCTGTCTGGAGTCGGGGACGTCGCCGCAGGTCAAGGCCCTGCTCGCGACGGCGGACATCGCGGACTGCACTATGGCCCCGGCCGCCGACATGTTCGAGATCGGAGCCGAGGTGCAGGTGCTCAAACGCGGCACCCTCTTCCCCGGCAGGGCCGCCTGGCTCCACCGGCTGTACCGCGCCCACTCCGGACTCGACGACCTCCCCGTGGCCGACCGCCGGCGCCTGGAGGAGCAGATCCTGCGCCGCCCGGTCGAGGAGGCCTGGCTCGACGTGGCCGGCTATCTGCGCCGGCACCGGCCCGGCGAGGCGGACCGGGCGGACCGCGACCCGAAGGCCCGGATGGCCCTGCTGTTCCGCTGGTACCTGGGCCTCTCCTCCCGCTGGGCGACCAGTGGCGACCCGGGGCGTACCGGGGACTACCAGATCTGGTGCGGCCCCTCGATGGGCGCCTTCAACGACTGGACGCGCGGGAGCAGTTGGGAGGACCCCCGCAACCGCCGGGCCGCCGATGTCGCGGACGCCCTGCTGCACGGGGCCGCCTACCACAGCCGGCTGGCCCACCTGCGCCTCGCCGGAGTGCGGCTGCCCGCCTGGTGCACCGCCTACGCGCCCACCGACGGGGTCGGCCCCGGCCACGCCCCGGCCCACACCACTCCGTCCGCCGCCCCGGCCCCCCGTACCCCCCGCCCCGTACCCGCCTGACCCCGGCACCACCAGCGCTCATCAGCCCCGCCAGCCCCATCAACCCCATCAACCCCGTCAACCCGGGAAGGGAGGTCGCACCCATGGTGCAGGTGGACGCCTTCTGGTCGTACGCCATCGGGGCGGGCTGCGCACTCGCCACGGCCGAGCAGCTTCACGGGGCCCGCGACGACGCCGCGCGCCTGGCGCGTGTACGTGACCGGCACCTGCTCGCGACCGTGCTGTTCATGGGCGTGCTCTTCACCCCCATGGGCATGTGGCTGGCCACCCGGTTTCCCGCCTGGGAGACCATGTACGCCGTCCGGGAGCTGCCGCCCTGGGGCATGGCCCTCTTCAGCGCGGGCACCACCCTCTTCAGCGCGCTGGGGTACTGCGGTACGCATGCGCTGCTGGTACGCGGCAGGGTGTGGCCGGCCTTTCTCCAACTGCTCGGCGCCTACACCGCCGTGTTCTTCGTCCTCATCCACGGCTGGGACGGCACGGGCGCGCACCGCTTCCTGGCCCCGGCAGCGGCGGACTTCCCCCACGGCCCGCCCACCGCGTCGGAGTTCACCCACTGGCTCGGATCGCCCGTCGCCGCCACCCTGCTCGGCATGGGACTGGTGCTGATCCCCGCGCTGCTCTGGTCGAACGCCCGCGCCCACACCGCCGGGGCGCGCGGCTGCGGATCCCCCGCCGTACGCGTCCGCCGGCTGCCCGGACTGCGTGCCGTCTGCCAGGTCCTGGCCCTCATCCTCGGGCCCTGCCTCCTCGCCGCCGTCGCCGCCTCCGCCGCGGTGACGGCGGCCGGCGTCCTCCTGGGAGGAACGGCCTGGGGCGCCGCCGCCTGCGTCCTCCTCCGCCCGGCGGGAACCCTGGCCCGCACCTGCCGTCGTATCGCCCTCCCCAGCGTCCACGCCCCTTCGCCAACCGGGCCGGCCCCCACCGCGCCCCGCCCCGCGAGCACCTAGCGCGCACCGCGACCTCCCACCGAAAGCCCCACCATGCGACCACCCATCCCCACCTACCGGCAGCTGCTGGGCCCCAGGATGCGCGCGGCCATCGAGGCCGGCACCACCGCCGGCGCCTCCCGCGAGGGGATCACCGTGAGCGGCCCGGTGACCGGGCACCCCCTGCCGGCGGTCCCCCTCTGCTCACCGGCCGACGCGCGTCACGCCGTCACCCGGGCACGCCAGGCCCATACCGCCTCCGGCCCGGCCGACCCGGCCGAGCGGCGGGACTGGGCCCGACGACTGCGCACTCAACTCACGTCGTGTCGAGCCGCGTTGCGTGATGTCCTCACCCAGGGCAGCGGCCTCGCACCCGCCGACGCCGACGCCGAGTGCCGGGAGGCCGACCGGGTACTGCGGGCCGGGACGGCCCCCCACGGCCTCTTCCGCACCCGGCAACCACGCCGCACACCCCGTACCGAGGCACCACCGCCGGCCGTGGTCCTCTCCCAGGTGGACGGCGCGCGACCGCTGGCCTCGCTGCTCGAAGGCGCGCTGCCGGCCCTGCTCCGGGGCAGTACGGTGATCACCGAGCTCGACGCCATGAGCGCGCCCGCCGCCCTGATCGCCACCACGCTGGCGCACCAAGCCGGACTGCCGCCGCCCGCCTGGCAGTTGGCCGTGCACGGTCCCGCCGGCAGCCCCCAGGCGCAAGCCCTGCACGCCGTCCTGGCCGAGCACACCGACGACTCCGCGCCCCAGTGCTGCCCCCGCCCGCTGGACGAGTCGGGCCGGCCCCGCCCACCGGGCCTCCTGGTGCTGCGTCACGACGGCCATCCGGTGACGGCCGCCCGATGCGCCGCCCGTGCGTGCTTCGGACGCACCTGCCTCAGTTGCGCCGCGACCCCGCTGATCGCCGTGCACCGGGATCAAGCCGGTCCCTTCCTCCGCGCGTTCACCGCCGAGGCCGCCGCTCACCCCGTAACACCCTCTCAACTGGCCCTCACCCGCCAGGCACAGCTCAGGGACTGGTCCGACTCCGCCATCACCGCCGGCGCCCGGCTCCACCCCCTGCCTCCGCCCACCGACTCCTCCTCCCGATCGCCGAAGCCGATCATCCTCCTCAACCCCTCGTCACTGCGCGCCCTGCCCCACGAGGTCCCGCGTGGTCCGATCGCCCTGGTCACCGTGTTCACCCACTGGTCCGAAGTCCTCGACGCGGCCCGCCGCACCGGCAACCACCTCAGCGTCTTCACCCGGACCAGGACCGCGCAGCTGGCCCCTCAGTTCGCCTGCCTGCCGGCCACCCGTATCCGCATCAACCAGGCCCCCCGCCCAGGCCTGCTCCCCTGAATCCCCCCGAATCCCCCCCGAATCCCCCCTGAATTCATCCGAATTCCCCCGAATTCCCCCTGAGGACAATATGCGGCTTTTCACCCCCCACCCACCAACCGAAGAGCGTTCCCACCCACCCCGACCGGAACGATCGCGAACCGACTGGCGACGCTTCGCGATCGTGGTGACGGTGGCGGTCGGGCTGGGCGCCGGCATGGTCGGCACCACCATGGCGAGCGCCCTCCCCGTCTCCTTCGCCGTGGCCGGCCGGTCGTTCCAGGTGTCGGCGGACAGCCTGCACGGGGAAGGCGCGGTGCAGTACGCCGCGTTCACCCGGGACTCGTCCGGCTCCTCGCGTCCCGTGGCCGTCGCCGGCATCGACTCCGCACGCATCACAGGGCTCTGCCAGTCCTCGGTGACCCGCACCCCCTTCGGCGCGGTCACCCTCCTCATCAGGTCGCGGCCCGACACCCCCGTGGACGCCCGCGGACTGGTCATCGACCTGGACAACCTTGAGGGGAATCTCCGGTTCGGCGATGTCCAACTGGGGCGCGACGCCGCCACCCTGGACGCCGTCGCGGGCGTACGCGGAGCAGAGGGCGCCTACGGCCAGCAGGCCAGGACCATGGACATCACCGGAATGCGGCTCACCTCATGGTCCGTGACCGCGGGGTCGTTCACCCTGCGTGGATCCCGTATGTTCGTCCGCCTGGGAGAGCACCCATGCTTCTGACCTCTCGGACCCGTCCGACCCCTCCAATCCCTCCGCCCCGGAGCCTGGCCGACCGCCCCCGCGGGGCCACCCTGCTCGTGCTCGCGGCCGCCGCGGAGATCGCGTACTTCCCCCTCGGCGAACCCTCGTATCTCTCCCTCCAGGGCCAGGGCGGCGCGCTGGCCCTCGCCGTCGCCGCCTGCCTGGCGGGGTGCGGGGTGCATATGTGGTGCACTCCGGCCCGCGCCGCGCGCAGCGGCTGGGCGGCCATCGTGATCGGTCTCATGTCCTACCCGTTCGCCAACATGGGCGGCTTCCTCGTCGGCATGGTCCTCGCCCTGGTGGGCGGCTCCCTGGCCGTCGCCCGACGCCCCACCCCCGCTCCGTCCCCCGCCCCGGCCGCCGGCCCATGACCGGCCCCGCACCCAGGCCGCCCCATGGCGGACCCTCATTCCCCTCCCTGCTCACCCTGATCACCCTGCTCCTCCTCACCACCGCCCCACCGCCCGCGGGTGCCGCCGGAAGACCACCCGGCCACAGCGAACGCACCGCCCCTCCCCCCGCCATCACCCTGCGCGCGGACACCCTGACCGTGCACGGCCTGCTCTGCCCTCCGCTCCCGGCGCGACCAGCCCACCGGCGCATCTGCCAGGCCCGATCGATCGTGGCGGTCCGCCCCCGGCTGCGCCTGAGCGACCTCGGCACGGCAGTCTGCGTCCAGGCCGCCCGCGCCGTGCTCACGGGCGCGATCCGCTTCCGGGCGGAGCTGTTCCACGGCAGGCTCCTGGGCGCCCTGCCCCTCACCTCGTCCACCGACGCCATCCCACCCCTCCCCCTCACCACACTCACCGACGCCCACGCCCAAGGCCTCTCCCTCACCGCCGCGCACTGCTCCCTGGAGCACGCGGCCGTGCGGGCACAGGCCACCTGCGACTGACCTCGGGAGCGGTCACCGCACACCGCCACGCGCGTGCAGGGCGCCATTCTCGACGTCGTCGACATGGAGGACGGCATCGGAAATTTCCTTGAAGTGCATCAGAGCCTTGACGGAGGCCTTGTAGCTCCGCCCCGCCCGCGCCACCGGAAACGGGAACTGCCCGGCCCTGATGAGGCGGTGTGCGGCAGATTCGGGAACATCCGTCACATAGGCCGCTTCCCGAAGTCCGACGAATGAAGGCAGGAGATCCGAGAAATAGTAGTAGTGATTCGGGTCCGCGACCCAGGACCTCGCCATCCCGACCTTCACCGTCTGACTGACCGTCCCCGAGCGGCGCCCGGCACGAATATCGCCATGATATTGGTTCACGATATCGAAGCAGCCCATCCTCTGAAACATCGCTCCGGCTCGCTCCCCTCTGAGCTGCTCGGCAGCGATGGGATCGCGAATGCAGTTGACATCGATGATCGAAGACGCCTTTAGGCCGGAGACATCGTCAGGAAATTCTGGATGGGCGGGCTGACATCTATGCTCCGCGTGAACGGCAGTGGGCTCGGCTCGCAGATCCTCTGGGCGCCGGCGATCCTCAGGGTATCGGCAAGCTTCCCGATATCGCCGACCTCGTCGACGTATCGCCTAAGGCGATCGCCTACTTGGCGTGTGAGCTCACCAGGGAGTCGCGGTGGGAGTGCCACGACCCGTGGAGTCCGTTGGACGCTCCTCCGTTCCGCGCTGCTCCTGATGGCGTGCGCCCCCCTGACCTGTTGGAAGAACTGCTGCCACCGACTCATTTCGCGGTCGAGCAGACCGCCCCGCAGGAACTTTCTCCAGACCTCCTCGTACGTCGGGTAGAGAGCCAGCTCCGGGCATTCGGCCCTCACTGACGTCGAATGGGGCGATTCCAGTTCTCCGCTTGCCTCACATTCGCGCTACATCGCCTGACACAACTCCGCCCGAAGTATGTCCACTTCGGACGTGCAAAGGCTGAACGGCGTCGCCGCGGCAGAGGAGAAGCAGCTCCTCGTCCTCAGTCGCAGTGGACTGACGCGGCCAGCAGGCCAGTTCGCGGACAAGGCCAGGGCGCTCACGTTCCAATGGGATGCGAAGACCGGCTTGTTGTTCAACGGCAACGCCCGTGGCACTGACCTACTCTTCCCGTGCCTGGAGGACTTCGAGATGTCGATCGGTCAGCAAACGCGGGACAAGGCCCTCGACTGATCGCGATCCGTGCCAGCCGCTCGGCGTCCCTCACACGAGCGGAAGCCGGGACCAGGGGCCGGACCCGCCTCGGGCGGCGTAGACCGTACGCTTCAGCCCGTGGTTGCGCGTGCCATCCCAGTCTCCGCCGTCCGCGAGATCGAGACGACTTCGAGGCGAGCTCCCATCCCCTCAAGCGCCGTCGCCGTATGCAGGAGGGAGATCTTGGCAAAGGCGAAAAGCGAGTCCGGAGTCAGTTCTGCCCCATTCTTAAGCAGGATCCCGAAGACGAGCGTCGGTGAACTGAACGACCTGTCCAGCGCGTGCCTGGGCGAGAGCCTGTCCACCTTGGAGAGGAAGTCCTTCCGGGCCTGAAGGTCGAAACGCACCGTCTCGATCCCGGTGCGCCCCTGCGCGAAGAGGTGGTTCAACGGGGCGGTACTGGATGCTGCCTTCTTGACGCAGATGAACTGACCCTGCGGCCCGAGAGCATCAGCGATCTCCAGGCCGCCTCCCCGCAGGCGCTCTGTGTGTACGTTGTTCTTGTCGAGCAGTACATACCGATCCTGCGCGGCAACCTCCTTGTTGTACCAGTCCTCGTCATGCACGTTGTGCCTCTTGTGTCCCTGGGGAACCCCACACCTTTCGCCCGTCTCACACATCTCGACGGTCCAGGGCGGCATGGTGACGCTGGCAGGCTGGGCAAGGAGGTCAGCGACCCGCTTCTCGACAACGGTGAGGTACTCGGCTCCGATCTCGTACCACTTCCCCTGCCAGTAGAAGTAGTGCGCAACCCCGTCGGGGACTTCTGCAGTGAACCAGTGGTCGACAGGGACCTTGCCGCTGTTCGCTTCGGAGTCGTCGGTGCTGGAGAACATCTGGATACGGCCCTCGCGCAGCGCACGCAGGCGACCTCCCTCCGGGCGACGCTGGACAGCGGCAACGAGCTGGTCGACGTCAAGCTCGGCGTGCTGCCCGGCATGACCGGCGAGCGTCACCTTGAAGGACTCGGCGAACTCGAAGTGTTCCCTGCACACGCTGGGCACAGCAAGCGCCATGCGGCTCGTCTGCCCCTCGCCAAGCATGGCGTCGAGGCGCACGTCGAGCTTTTGCGCCTGCTCGCTCTTCGGGCTGAGCGGTCGGACCTGGGCGATGAACTCGAACTCGGGCAGCGGGTTGGGCCTCGCGCACACCTCTTCGATCTTCTGGAGGTCATGGAGGAGGGCGGCGGGCGAGTTGCCAAGATGTATCTTGATCGACCTGTCGTTGCCAGTGACGTGGGCCGGCCGCTTGCTCCCCGTGGTGAAGGTGAGGGGGACGTTCTCGATCTGTCCGGAGATCTGGCTGACGATCTCACCGAACTGTTCGATGCCGAAGCCTCGGATGTGCTCACCACTGGTGGCGGAGTTCTCGTCGGTGCGACCACGGGCGTCCATGACCTGTCGGCGGACCTTGGTGATGCGGTCCTCCTTCAGGCAGCGGACGGCGAACTCGATGCCGAACCCGGGGTCGATCCGGACCGGGTCAATCATCAGGTGCCCCATGCCGTAGGTGATGCCGTACACCGAGTTCTCGGTCCGGACCAGGAAGAGGGCGAGCGAGGTCCGGTTCTCCTCAGCGACGGGGTGCCCCGTCAGGATGCTGAGCGGGTCGCACCAGTCGGCCCGGCCCGGGGCGATCGTGCCGGTGACGAGCAGGCCGACGAGGCCGTCCTTGTTGACCGGACGGCTCGTGAAGCCTTCGCGATCCAGGTAGCGGGGAAGCACGAAGGCACTGAGGTCCTCAACTCGATCGGGCCCCTTGGCGCGCAGCCGGTGCAGAGAGCTCTTCCGGGTGGTCGGCGCCTTCTTCGCCCCAGGAGGGCGGGTCACGGTGCGGGAGACTTCAAGGGTCACGGGGGTCCTCGTCTTCGATGGTTGTGGCAGGGAGACGTTCTGGTGCACATACAGCTCGCTTGGCCGGCGGGGCGGCCTGACCGCGTGCGGCAGGTGCCGACGGTTCGGTTGTGCCCTTCGAACCGTCGGCACCTGGTTCCGGCCGGTCAGTGACGGCGGGTCGGCATCTGGGGCCCGCCGTGTACACGGCGGGCCGGGCCCGAGGTCAGGTGCCAGCCGTGGCACCTCGGGCAGAGGTACGAGCGGATGGGGTCCTTCCCCCTGGCGCGGCCGCGGGCGCGGATCCCGGCGAGTGTGAGGTCGGCCGCAATGCGGTCGACAAACCTGGTCTTGCCGCAGGAGGTCTGCCGCGTGGGGCGGCAGGGCCAGAGTTCCCGCCTGCTCGTGCGGACCTTGCGCTGATGGTGCACCGGGACTCCTCCGTGTTCGGGGCGGGGGATCTGCTCGATCTGTGGAACGTCGGTTCCGTTAGCGGTCGTGCCGCGTCCGGCTCCAGGAGGCCAAGGGACGACTGGGGCGTGCGGGGCTGTGATGGCGTGCAAGGTGCAGGCGGCGAACCAAGAGCTCTCGCCGGAAGGAACCGTAGCCACACCGGACGACAGAAGGCAAGAGCGTTGACGAAGGGCATCGATGTTCACAGAAGGGTGTTGACTCAAAGGCGAGATGTACACAAGGGCTTGCCGAGGGTGAGATCTGCCCGATATGGTCGCTGTCATGACCCCAGCCGAGTCCGAGGAGATGACCGCCGCCGCGATCGCCAGGCTGGCGGGTGTCGGCCGTGCCGCCGTGTCTAACTGGCGCCGTCGCTACCCCGCGTTCCCGCAGCCTGTGGGCGGTGACGGGCGCAGGCCGACGTTCTCCCGGACCGAGGTCGAGGCGTGGCTGGAAGCCACCGGTAAGGGCGATCAGCTATCGACGGCCGGCCGCACTGAAACCGGCACCCACCGCGTGGACCAGGAAGCGCCGTACCCTGTTCCGCACGGCGACCAGCTGCCGGCGGCAGAGGCGGGGCTGGGAATCGCGAACCTGGACTCCGGGCATTTGCTGGCCAGGGTGATGGCAGCGCTGCTGCCACGCACGACCGCAACGCCACGACCGATCGAAGCCGGTTTCACGGACGAATCTGCGGTACTCGACCCAGCCTGTTCCGACGCCACTCTGCTGCTGGCCGTCGCGGACTGCTTCGGGGATGCCGTCAAGCTTGTCGGCCAGGAAATCGAGGAGTCAGCCGCCTCCGCCGCCGCCCGCAATCTGCGCAACAACGCACACGGGGCACCGTACGAGATCCGCACCGGCGACTCCTTCCTGGACAATCAGCTCGACGCCTACCTGGGGAAGGCGGCTGCAGTGGTCTGCGAGCCTCCCTTCGAAATCCCCCGGTGGCCGGCCGACGAACTAGCTGATGATCCGCGCTGGGAATTCGGTGTCCCCGCTCCTCGTGACGGCGAACTGGCCTGGGTCCAGCATTGCTACGCCCATCTACGGCCTCGCGGCCTGGCCGTGGTCGCCGTAACGCCCCGTACTAGCCTTCAGCCTTCCGGGGAACACATCCGTGCTGAGCTGACGCGTTCCGGCGCCCTGCGCGATGTGATCGCGCTGCCGAAGGGAATGGGATCGACATCCGACACCGAGCTCTGCCTCTGGGTGCTGCAACGCCCTTACGACGCTGTCGCCACGGAGACGGTGCGCATGGTCGATCTCTCGGGACTGGGCGACGCGGCCGATGTGCCCCAGGAGTTCGCCGCCTGGCAACGTCTCTTCTCTGATGCCCACCCGACGATGTTCCGTGCCGTTCCACGCAGAGAGATCCTCCACGGCGACGCTGGCCTTCTGCCTTCCCGGTACATCAGCTCTCCTACCGAGGCGAGCCCCGAGGACTTCCGCCGAGTCACCGACCGGCTACGGATGGCGTACACGAGTCTCGGCCAAGGTCTTCCGCGCTTCGCCGCGCCGCCGAAGCCGACGCACCACGTGTACGTGACCTTTGGCGAGCTGGAACGTGCAGGCGCCCTGAGAATCCGTTCCCGCGAGACCACCCCGCACGCGGGCGATCTGCTTCTTCGGATGCACGGCCGCCCGCCGGTTGTCGCTACCGGCAGCGCCGAGGACGAAATCGGCATCGCTCAGGTCGTCGAGATCGACGACACCCGGCTGGACGCGCACTTCCTCGCCACGTTCCTGCGCATCGACGCCAACGCACTGCCGGTGTCCAACACCCTCGGCGTACTCAGCCGTGAGGACCTGCGCCGCTGCCGCGTTCCTCGTATGCCCCTCTTCGACCAACGCCGTTACGGAGACGCATTCCGCCACCTCCAGCAGCTCGAAGACGTACTCACCACGCTCGCGAAAACGAGCACGCACGTCATCGAGCAGACCATTCACGGACTGACTACCGGTGTTCTGGCACCGGAGTTCACCACCTCGCAGCACATTGATGAAGCCGAGCCGGCTGACGACGAGAAGAGAGCGCTGTGACCTCAGCACCCACGCACACCAAGATGGCGAACGACATCTGGTCGGTCGCCGACTTGCTGCGCGGCGACTACAAGCGCCATGAGTACGGGCAGGTGATCCTGCCGTTCACGTTGCTGCGTCGCCTCGACGCGGTGATGGCGCCAACCCGCGACACGGTGCGAGCCCGCAACGCGTCGCTAGAGGTCCAGAACAAGGACCGGCTACTTGAGCTCGCGGCCAAGCTGCCCTTCTACAACACCTCCGATCAGGACTTCGCCTCGATCGCCTCGGACGCCCCGAACGTCGCGAAGAACCTCCGTGACTACATCAACGGCTTCTCCCCGAACGTTCGGAAGATCCTGTCCCGCTTTGACCTGGACAACGAAATCACCAGGCTCGCGGGCGCAAAGATCCTGTACAAGGTCGTCGGCAAGTTCAACACGATGCGCGACCTCGACAAGCTCTCTAACCACGACATGGGCTACGTCTTCGAGCACTTGATCCGCAAGTTCGCCGAAGACTCCAACGAGACCGCTGGTGAGCATTTCACTCCGCGCGAAGTCATCAAGCTGATGGTCAACCTACTCATCGCCCCGGACGCCGAGACCATCGCCGGCGAGGGTCAGGTCATCAACATCCTCGACCCGGCCTGCGGCACCGGCGGCATGCTCACTGCGGCCGAAGACCACATCAAGTCGATCAACCCGAAGACCAAGGTCTACCTCTTCGGGCAGGAACTCAACGCGGAATCCTGGGCCATCTGCCAGGCAGACATGCTCATGCGCAACCAGCCCGGCCGCATCTACTTCGGGAACTCCTTCAGCGACGACGGCTACCCGGACCAGAAGTTCGACTACATGCTGGCCAACCCGCCGTTCGGCGTCGAGTGGAAGAAGGTCAAGGACGAGGTCGAGGCCGAGACCGAGATCGGCCACGCGGGCCGCTTCGGTGCAGGTACACCGCGCATCAACGACGGATCATTCCTCTTCCTCCAACACTTGCTCTCGAAGATGGAACCCGTCGAGGGCAAGGGGACCCGCCTGGGCATCGTCTTCAACGGCTCGCCGCTCTTCACGGGAGCGGCCGAGTCCGGCGAATCTAAGATCCGGCAGTGGATTCTGGAGAACGACTGGCTTGAGGGCATCGTGGCCCTCCCGGACCAGCTTTTCTACAACACCGGTATCTCCACCTACTTCTGGATCCTCTCCAACCGTAAGGCGGAGAAGCTGCGCGGCAGGGTGGCGCTGCTCGACGCCCGTGATCAGTGGGAGAAGATGCCCAAGTCCTTCGGCGACAAGCGCAAACGGATTAACGACGAGCAGATCAAGCACATCACCGAGCTGTATGTCGACGCCCTTAACGGCGGGGTGGACGAGAACCACCCGGACCAGGCCAAGATCAAGGTCTTCAGGACTCGTGACTTCGGCTACCACCGCATCTCCGTCGAGCGCCCCCTGAAGCTGCGCTTCGAGATCACGGATGACACCCTCTCCGTACTGGAGAACGTGAAGGCCCTGGCCAAGTGGGAGGGCCGCGAAGCGATGGTCGAGGCGCTGCGTGGGCTGACCGGCTCAGTGTGGTGGACCAAGCAGGAGGCGCGAGATGCCATGCACTCGGCTATCGCGGCCGATGGCGCACAGTGGCCAGCCACGGCGGCGCTCCTCAAGGGCGTCTGGAGTGCGGTCTCCGTCTCCGATCCCGAAGGTGAGGTCCAGAAGACCAAGAAGGCCGGCATCGAAACGACCCTCCCGGACCCGGACCTGCGCGATTACGAGAACATTCCCCTCGACGAGGACATCGAGGAGTACTTCGCCCGTGAAGTCACCCCGCATGCCCCTGACGCCTGGATCGATCAAGAGAAGACGAAGGTCGGCTACGAGATCCCCTTCACACGACACTTCTACGTATACACACCGCCGAGGCCACTTGTGGAGATCGATGCAGAACTGCGCGAGCTTGAGGCACAGATCCAGAAGCTCTTGGGCGAGGTGACGGGATGAATAACGCCTGGAAGAAGCGTCCACTTTGGTCTCTGGCTACAGTCCGACGCGAGGTGATCGATCCGTCCATCCTTGGCGACCACGTCGTGCACTACAGCATCCCTGCAATCGATCAGCACGGAGCTGGCCAGATCGAGGAAACAGCGTCCATTCAGTCTGCAAAGTTTCAACTTCGCGGCGGCGAGGTGCTAATCAGTAAGCTGAATCCACGCAAGAGCAGGGTTGTCCACGTAGCGAGACATGACTTTCCAGTGGTTTCCTCTACTGAATTCGTTGCCCTGCAAGCAAATTCAGGCATCGACTCTAAATTTCTCGCGTACATGCTCCAAGCGGAGTCCACTCGCCAAGCCCTTAACGCCCAGGTCCAATCGGTGACGCGTAGCCACCAGCGAGTAGCGCCAGAAGATGTTACTCATCTCAAAATCGACCTCCCCCCGCTGGACGAGCAGTTCCGTATCACTGACTTCCTCGACGTCGAGACGGCCCGGATCGACCATTTGATTGAGCTTAAAACTTCCCAACTGGAGTCAATCGGGGACCGAATGTTGAACGCTCTCTCTCGGACTGCCAGCGAACTGGAGGATAAGCATGGAACGGTAAAAGTTCGCCACGTTCTACAGAAGATCGAGCAAGGATGGTCACCTCAGTGTGAGGATCGCCTCACAGAAGAAGGCGAGTGGGGGGTTGTTAAGGCAGGATGCGTTAACGGTGGAACATTTGACGAGAAGCAACACAAAACGTTGCCGGCATCGATTTCCCCCGATTTTCGATATCGACTTCGAGTTGGGGACCTCCTAATGTCTCGGGCTAGCGGGTCGGTCGAATTGATCGGCAGCATCGGAGTCCTCCCCGAAGGATCGCCTCCTAATTTGCTACTGTGCGACAAAATCTATCGACTGCGCATGGATCGCACGCGGATGAACTCCAACTTCGTTGCACTAATGCTCAGAACATATCGTGTTCGCGAGGAAATCAAACTCGGCATCTCAGGTGCCGACGGCATGGCAAACAATCTACCCACCGCGACAGTCACCAACTTGCCTCTGCCAGACGTACCGCTGGCAAAGCAAGGTCACATCGTGGATGAACTCCAATCACAGCAACGTGCCACGCAAGCAGCACAGCAATTGCTGGAGAGTCAACTCTCCGTACTCGCCGAGCGTCGTCAGGCCCTCGTCACCGCCGCTGTCGCCGGCGAGTTCGACGTCAGCGCTGTCCGCCACTCGGCCACCTTCGGAGGCGTCGCATGAGTAGCCGTGGAGCCAACTCCGAAGACGCCTTCGAGGCCAACGTCGAAGCCGAGCTCCTCGCGCGCGGCTGGTGCCGGGCTCAAGGCACATTCAACGTCGAGCTCGGTATCGACACCGGCGAAATGTATCGCTTCATCGGTGCCACGCAGGGGAATACCTGGGAGCGGCTCGTCGGCTTTTACGGCGATAGGGACGCCGCCCAGCGCCAGTTCGCGGAGCGCGTCGCCGCCGAAATCGACGCACGCGGCGTCTTGGATGTCCTGCGTCAGGGCGTACGCGACCGGGGCGTGCAGATCGACCTGGTGTACTTCCGTCCCGGCCACACCCTGGCCGTGGACGCACTCGCCGAGTACAACGCGAACGTTCTGACAGTCGCGCGGCAACTGCACTACAGCAGCCGCCACCCCCGCCGAACCCTCGACATGGCGCTCTTCGTCAACGGACTGCCGGTCGCCACCGTCGAGTTGAAGAACCCGAACACCCACCAGAACGCCGACCACGCCGTCGCGCAGTACCGCCGTGACCGCGACCCGAACGACCTGTTCTTCGCCAAGCGGGCCCTGGTTCACTTTGCGGTCGACCCCGACCGCGCCTTCATCACCACGCGGCTGCGCGGTGCCGATACGCAGTTCCTGCCGTTCAACCTAGGCTCCAACGGCCCCGGCGTGTCCGGCGGAGCCGGAAACCCGGCCGCCGCCCCCGGCTCGTACAGCGTCGCCTACCTGTGGGAACAGATCTGGCAGCGCGACACCTGGCTGGAGATCCTGCACCGCTTCATTCATGTCAAAGCCCCGGACAAGAAGGGCGCGAAGGAAAACCCGCATACCTCGCCCCGCATCTTCCCGCGCTACCACCAGTGGGACGCCGTCCAGAAGATGGTCACCCACGCACGGGAGTACGGGGCCGGGCACAACTACCTGATCCAACACTCGGCCGGCTCCGGCAAGTCGAACACGATCGCGTGGCTGGCGCACCGCCTTTCCACCCTCTTCGACGCCGCCAATCAACCGGTCTTCGACAAGATCATCGTGATCACCGACCGGGTGGTCCTCGACCGGCAACTCCAGAAGACCATCTTCCAGTTCGACCACACCCCCGGTGTGGTCAAGAAGATCGACGAGGACTCGACTCAACTCGCCAGCTCCCTGGACGACTCCACGTCGAAGATCGTCATCAGTACTCTGCAGATGTATCCGTTCGTGCTGAAGAAGATCGCCGACATGGGCCTGTCCGGCAAGCGCTACGCAGTCCTCATCGATGAGGCTCACTCCTCACAGGGCAGCGAATCGGCGATCAGAATCAAGCAGGCGCTCGGTTCCAATGTTCCCGCTCGCGAGGAGAACGAGGACCCCGTGGAGTACATGACACGGGTACGCGGCAAGCAGCCAAACCTGTCCTACTTCGCCTTCACCGCCACCCCGAAGTCGCCCACCCTCAAGCTTTTCGGCACCTTCGACCCGGACCGCGTGAATCAGCGCACCGGCGAGCAGGGCATGTACGTGCCGTTCCACATCTACTCGATGCGACAGGCGATCGACGAGGGCTATATCCTCGACGTGCTCGCCAACTACATCACATACAACACAAAGTGGCGCCTGCGTAACGCCGCCGTCGAGCAGGCCGAGTCGGCCATCTCGAATCCTGATGTCGACGAGAGGAAAGCCACGGCCAAACTCGTCCGCTACGCAGAGCAGCACCCAAAGTCCCTGGAACAGAAGGCGCGACTGATCGTCGACGATTTCCGGGAGAACATCACCGGGCGGCTCGGTGGCCGGGCCAAGGCGATGGTCGTCACCAGCAGCCGTCAGCACGCACTCGACCTATACCAGGCGATCCGCGCATACGTCACCCTGCGCGGGTACAAGGACTGCGGCGCTCTCGTCGCGTTCTCCGGGCAGCTCAAGGACGACGCCGGCCTTGAGTTCACGGAGGCCCAACTCAACGGCTTCCCCGAGGGACAGTTGCCGGACAGGTTCGGCTACACCAAGGCGGACGATCCGCAGGCAGTCGCGCGCGCGCGGGAGGAGTACCGGCTTCTGGTCGTCGCAGAGAAGTACCAGACCGGCTTCGACCAGCCGCTGTTGTGCGCAATGTACGTCGACAAGCCGCTGACCGGTGTCGCGGCCGTGCAGACACTGTCCCGGCTCAACCGCATCCAACCGCTCAAGTCGCAGGATGACGTGCATATCCTCGACTTCGTCAACGAGGCCGCCGACATCCAGGCCGCCTTTGAGGACTGGTTCGAGACGACCATCACCGAGCCGAGTGACCCGAACCTCCTTTACACCAAGCAGCACGAGGTGATGGGGTACGGCCTCCTCGCCGCATCGGAGATGGAAGCCTTCATCCGCGTATTGTCCGCAGCAGGCCCCGGCCGAATGCCGGACGCCGCCGAGCGCAGGCTCCACGCCGAACTCCACGAATACCTCAAGCCCGCCTTGGACCGTTTCAACGCCCTGGAAACAGACAACGAACGCGAAGGCTTCCGGGGGGCGCTGCAGGACTACGTACGCGCCTACAGCCTCATCGCCCAGATCGTCGACTGGGGCGACCGGGATCTGGAACGCCTGTACCAGTACGGCAGGATCCTGCTCATCCGCCTGCCGGGACGCCCTTCCACGTCGGTCGACATAGGTGACGCCGACCTGAGCCACTTCCGCCTGGAGTTCACCGGACGGCACAACGTATCACTCTCCACCGTTGGCGATCGCGACGTCCGGGGGCACGCCTCCGACGGCGGGGGCTATCGGGAACCTGAGGTGAAGCCCCTCTCCGAGGTCATCGAGCAGCTCAACGAACGTTTCGGACTCGACCTAAGCACCTCTGATCAGATTCTTGTCTACCAGCAGGTCGTCGGCCTGGTCGAGGACACCTCGATGCAGCAGATCGCGCTCATGAACGACGAGGCCCGCTTCGGACAGGTCGCCGATGACCGCCTCGACGACATCGTCGCGGAGAACGCCGAACGCAACACCGACTTCATGAAGTTGTACTTCGACAACAACGAGTTCCAAAAGGCGATCAAGGAAGCGGCGCGCAAGCGCGCCTACCGGATCATCACCGAACCGGCACGGGATGAAGCCCTCGCGAAACTTCGCAGTGAGATGCGTCGTGAAACCGGAGGCCGGGCGATCGAGTAGTAATCGCTGTAACAGACAGGCAGCGGGGCAGGCTGAGCCGTAAGCTCCGAACTCAGTGGCAGGAGTGGGGCATGACGGACGGTACAGAGCAGCCAGCCGAAAGACCTCTGCTCGCAGGACGCTACCGCGTGGACGGTTCGATCGGCCGCGGGGGCATGAGCGAGGTCTTCCACGGCTATGACGAACGGCTGGACCGGCGCGTCGCCATCAAGGTGCTCCGCCCGTCGTCGCCGGCTGCGATCCCGGCTTCGCCGGACAGTCCAGAAGCAGCAGAGATCCTTGACGGTCTGGAACGCGACCGTAAGCGGTTCCTACGCGAGATCCGCACCACGGCGCAGCTGGAGCATCCCGGGATCCCAGCGGTCTACGACACAGGGGTTGAAACCGTCCCGGATGGCAGCGCGCAGCTGTGGCTCGTCATGCAGTTGTTGCGCGGCTCGACACTGGAATCGGTACTCGACCGAACGGATTACGACACCGCAGCGCCGAACGTGGCATGGGCAGCGTCAATCGCGGCCCAGATTGCAGCAGTACTGGCCGATGTCCACCGAGTTGACATCGTTCACCGCGACATCAAGCCCTCCAACGTGATCCTCGTCAACGGCGGCCTGGTCAAGGTCCTAGACTTCGGCATTGCCATCCTGCGCGGCGCCGGCGCGCTGCCACGTCTGACTCAGATCGACAAGACCGTCGGGACCCCGCCCTACATGTCGCCTGAGCAGTGTCTCGGCAAGGCGGTGACCTTCGCCTCGGACATCTACTCGCTCGGCTGCTTGCTCTACGAGCTGCTCACTGGCGACGTGCCCTTTCATGGGACCGACAGCATGCCGCTGCGGGCCCATCACCTGCAGACACCCGCCCCCTCCGTCCAGAGCCGACGGGCCGACATACCAGGTGCTCTTAGCGCGCTCCTGTCGTCAATGCTCGCGAAGGAACCACGTGAGAGGCCCCCCGCGGAGGCGGTCTACGAGGCGCTGCTGCCCCTAGCATCGACTCCGAGCGATTCCCCTACAGGCGGCGACGAGAATCAGGATCCGACGCGTCCATTCCGTCGCCCCCTCCTCGCCCCGGCCAGGCAGCGGGAGCAGCCCACGAGCCGAGGAAAGCTCAGCGACGCCGAGGCCGAGGAACTGCAGGCGAACGTGAGGGTGCTGCTGGACAACGATCATCCCTCCGAGGCCATCCGGCTGCTCGAGGACGGTGTCGCCCGCGCCGCCCACGATCCGTTCCTGGACCTGCGCCTGCGGCACTTCCTCGCCGCCGCACTTTTCTACGCCGGCGAGTACACCCGTGCCGCCACACTTTTCGAGGTCGTCGGTCGTGCCTACCGCAAGCATCTGACCTCGACCGACTCATACGTCCTTGACTGCGCCTACCACGCAGGCCACGCGTATGCGGAGGTCGACAAACCGGATAAGTCGCTGCCCCAACTCCGCTTCTACGTGCAGAACGCCGACGCCTCAGCGAGCCGCGATACGGCAGACCAAATCCGCGAGTCGCGCTTCGTCATCGCCCAGATGCTCGCCGCCTCGGAACACCTAGACGAAGCTCTTGCGGAACTCGAAGCCGTTCGCCCACTTCTGACCGCCGCCTTCGGTAGCGACTCGACCCAGGTACGTAACCTAGATAAACAAATCCACCGGCTGTCGGAACACATGCAGAGGGGACACTGAACCGCCCCAAACAGTGAGCCGTTTCCAAGCTGGCCTGGCGGGCCCAGAGTTGGACAGTTCTGTATAAGGACGAAACGCCTGGTAGACAGGCTCTCAACCGAGATCACCGTGTCCACCAAGAGCACGACTGAACGTGAGGCTGCAGGAGATCGGGACGCAGTGGCGACACTTTGCCGCCGCACGTCGGACATGGCTCACTCTCGTTCATCTACGGTGCTGTGACTCCTACGCCCAGCTCGCCGCGGGTATCGCAACCGTCTCTCGCTGCATAACCGCCTCCGGGGTAGGCCAGCTCTTGAGGCTTGTGAGAACTGGCCAGTCTCGACGCCGCCGATTCCCCAGCGGAGGAGAGACGCACTTCACCATCATCAGGACGGCAGCGGTAGACCTTGGCGGAGCGCCAAGCGCGCCTGTCCGCCGGTTGTCCACCGCGACCCACTGCACGACCCGACCAACTGTCCTAGACAGAGAAACAGCAGGCCAGAGGCCACTTCGTCCGCAGGGTCGAGAAAGCGTCACCTGCGACCTACGCATTGAAATGCGTAGGTCGCAGGTGACCGATTGGCCCGGTTTTCAAGACTCACGAATACAAGAAACCCCAGGTCAGAAACCTGACCTGGGGTTAATCTGAGCCGCCTTCGGGATTCGAACCCGAGACCTACGCATTACGAGTGCGTTGCTCTGGCCAACTGAGCTAAGGCGGCATGCCGCGCGGACCGCGTTGCGGCGCAGCAGCCTGGCCAAGTTTACACACGTCCGGAGGGTGGTCCGTACGCCCTCCGGACGGGGTGGCCGGGCGGTGAGGTGGGTCAGGTGCAGCGCTTGCCGGAGGTGGGGGCGGTGCCGTCGAGGAGGTAGGTGTTGATCGCTGTGTCGATGCAGTCGCTGCCGCGGCCGTAGGCGGTGTGGCCGTCGCCGTCGTAGGTGAGAAGGGTGCCGGAGGAGAGCTGGGAGGCGAGGGAGCGGGCCCACTTGTAGGGGGTCGCGGGGTCGCGGGTGGTGCCGACCACGACGATCGGGGGTGCGCCCTCGGCGGTGATGCGGTGGGGGGAGCCGGTGGCCTTGACCGGCCAGTAGGCGCAGCTCAGTGAGGCCCAGGCCAGGCCCTTGCCGAAGACCGGGGAGGCCTTCTCGAAGGAGGGCGCGGCCTTGGTGACGGCCTCGGTGGTGCGGTACGCGGGGGGCTGGTCGAGGCAGTTCACGGCGGCGTTGGCGTACATCAGGTTGGAGTAGGAGCCGTCCGCGTCGCGCTCGTAGTAGGAGTCGGCGAGGCCGAGGAGGGCGGCGCCGTCGCCGCGCATGGCCTGGCCGAGGGCGTCGCGGAGCTGGGGCCAGGCGCCCTCGTCGTACATGGCGGCCAGCACACCGGTGGTGGCGAGGGCCTCGCCGAGCGGGCGGGCCTCGCCGGTGGCGACGGGGCGGCGGTCGAGTTCGGCGAAGAAGCTCTTGAGGCGGGTGGCGGCCTGGGCGGGCGTGCCGGTGCCGAGGGGGCAGTCGGGGCGGGCGACGCAGTCCGCGGCGAAGGCCTGGAAGGCGGTCTCGAAGCCGGCGGTCTGGTCGCGGTTGAGCTCGGCGGTGGGGAGTGAGGGGTCCATGGCACCGTCGAGGACGAGCCGGCCCGCCCGGTCGGGGAACAGCTCGGCGTAGGTCGCGCCGAGGAAGGTGCCGTAGGAGGCGCCCACGTAGTTCAGCCGACGGTCGCCGAGGACACCGCGCAGGATGTCCATGTCCCGGGCGGTCTCGACGGTGGAGACATGGGGGAGGACGCGGGCGGAGCGGGTCTTGCAGCCTGCGGCGAAGTCCTTGAAGGCGGTGGTGAGGCGGTCGGTCTCGCGGGAGTCGTCCGGGGTCTGGTCGACCTGGGTGTACGTGTCCATCTGCGGCCCGGTGAGGCACTGCACCGGCTCGCTGCGGGCCACCCCGCGGGGGTCGACGGCCACCATGTCGTAGCGGGCCCGCACCGGGGCGGGGTAGCCGATCCCCGCGTACTGCTGGAGGTAGCCGACCGCCGATCCGCCCGGCCCGCCGGGGTTGACCAGCAGCGAGCCGAGCCGCTTGCCGGGGCCGGTGGCCTTGACTCTGGAGACCGCCAGTTTGATCTGCTCGCCGCCCGGCTCGGCGTAGTCGAGCGGCGCCCGCAGGGTGGCGCACTCGAAGCCGGGCACTCCGCAGGCCCGCCAGGAGAGCCGCTGGCCGTAGTAGGGCTTCATCTCCTTTGCCGAGGGCGACGACGCGGAGGAGCCGGACGCGGCGGCGGACGCCATGGAGGACGCCCCTCCGTCCGTGCATCCGGAGACGAGGAGTCCGAGGGTCGCGAGCGCGACGGCGGACGGCTGGAGGAGACGCCTGGGGTCCATCCCCGGAGCGTATCCGCGTCTTGTCGGTTTGTTCCTCTTCGTACTCGTTCGGGTGAGTGGTGGGGTGATTGTCCGTTGATGGGATGAGTGATGGGATGAGTGATGGGGTGAGTAGTCCGGTGGGGACCCGGGCGCCCGGGTCCGGCTGGAGGCGACGCTGGTCAGCCGGCGCGCAGGGCCATGGTCATCGCCTCCACCGCGAGCAGCGGGGCCACGTTCCGGTCGAGGGCGTCCCGGCAGGCGAGAATGGCCTCGATCCGGCGGAGGGTCTGCTCGGGGGCGGAGTCCCGGGCGGTCCGGTCGATGGCGTCGTGGAGGTCGACATTGGCGAGGGCGCCGTGGGAACCGAATTGGAGGGTGAGCACGTCGCGGTAGAAGCCGGTCAGGTCGCTGAGCGCGAGGTCGAGGCTGTCGCGCTGGGTACGGGCCTTGCGGCGCTTCTGCTTCTCCTCCAGCTCCTTCATCACGCCGGCCGTACCGCGCGGCATCCGGCCGCCCTGGGCCGCGCCGAGGGCCGCCTTCAGCTCCTCGGTCTCCTTGGCGTCGACCTCCTCGGCGGCCTGCTGGGCGTCCTCGGCCGCCGCGTCGACCAGCTCCTGGGCCGCCCTGAGCGCCGCCCCGACGTCCGCCACCCGGAGCGGCAGCTTCAGCACGGTGGCCCGGCGGGCGCGGGCCCGCTCGTCGGTGGCCAGCTTGCGGGCCCGGCCGATGTGGCCCTGGGTGGCCCGGGCCGCGAAGTGCGCCGCCTCCGGCTCCACCCCGTCCCGCCGGACCAGCATGTCCGCGACCGCGTCCATGGACGGCGTGCGCAGGGTGAGCGCCCGGCAGCGGGATCGGATCGTCGGCAGTACGTCCTCGATGGACGGGGCGCAGAGGAGCCAGACCGTACGGGGGGCCGGCTCCTCCACCGCCTTCAGCACCGCGTTGGCCGACTTCTCGTTCAGCCGCTCGGCGTCCTCGACCAGGATGATCTGCCAGCGCCCGTTGGCGGGTGAGGTGAACGACTTGCGGACGGTGTCCCGCATGGCGTCGACCAGGATCTGCGAGCCGACCGCCGCCACCGTGCTGACATCGGCATGGGTGCCGACCACCGCCGTGTGGCAGCCCTCGCAGAAGCCGCAGCCCGGCTCCCCGCCGAGCGCCCGGTCGGGGCTGACGCACTGCAGCGCCGCGGCGAACGCCCGGGCGGCAGTGGTCCGCCCGGCGCCCGGCGGCCCGGTGAACAGCCAGGCGTGCGTCATCTTCGATGCCTCGGGCGGCTCCTCGCCCCGGGACTCGGCGGTGACGAGCGCGTCGGCGTCGCGCGCGGCAGCGCCGAGCTGGGCCCGGACGTGGTCCTGGCCGATCAGGTCGTCCCACACGGTCATGGGTCACCGCCTCGCGGAATGGTGGTGGATGGCGGCTTCCATTGTGCGGGAGGGGTCTGACAGCGGGGGACGGCCGGGATCGGGCGGGTGAGCGGAGGAGGTCCGGGCTCAGTGGGCGCGGCCGCCTTGGCCCTTCTCCTCGTCCTCGTCGTGGGGGCCGAGCAGCTCGTCGGCGAGGGTCGGAAGGTCGTCCAGCGGGGTCTCCTCGGCCCAGTCCGAGCGCCGCCGCGGCCGCCCCTGCTCGTCCAGCTGGGGAAGCTCCCGGGTGCGCTCGTTGCCGGCGGGGTCGGGGGAGCCCGGACGGCCACCGGTGCTCGTACCGCTGGAGGGTCGGGCGGAGGTGCCCGACGCGCCGCGGGTGCCCTTGCGGGCGGAACCCGGGCCTCCGGTGCCGGGGGGCGGGTCCTTGCGGAAGAAGTCCTGGGGGACCCGGTCGGCCGGGTCGCCGCCGGACGGCTCCCCGCCCGGTCGGCGGCGCGGCTCCTCACGGCGTACCGGAGCCGCGTCCTCGGTGACCGGGGGCAGCACCGCGGTCTCGTCCACGTCCCGGGCGTCCGCGCCCCTGGTGGCCCAGCGGCCCCGCTCGTCGCGTACCCGCGGCAGCTTGGCGGTCTCGTCCACGGCGCCGCGACCGGTCTCCTCGTCACGGACCGGGCGGAGGATCGCCGTGTCGTCGTCGGAGCGGGAGGCGGTGGGGGTGTCGGTGTCGCGGATGGGGCGCAGGAGGGTCGTGTCGTCGTCGGCGCGCTGCTCGCCGGCGGGCGGGATGGCGTCTTCCTCGTCCTTGCGGAGGCTGTACGGGGGGACCGGCACCTCCTGGGTGACCTCGTTCGGCCGGACGACCGGCGTGGGCACCGTCAGCTCGGCGGCGGACGCCTCGGCCTCCTCCGCCTCGCGGCGGCGCCGCTCCTCCTCCGCCGCCCGGGCCTCGGCCTCCTCGGCCTCCCGGCGGCGGGCCTCCGCCTCGGCCTCCCGGCGGCGGGCCTCCGCCTCCGCCTCGCGGCGGGCCTCCTCGGCGCGGAGCAGCGCCTCCTCGGCCTTGCGCTGCTTCTCCAGGCGGCGCTCCTCGGCCTCAGCCCGCAGCCGCTCCTGCTCCTCCTTGAGGGCGCGCAGCCGCTCCTGCTCCTCCAGCCGGGCCTTCGCCTCGGCCTCCAGCCGGCGGCGCTCCTCCTCGGCGAGCCGGCGGGCCTCCTCCGCCTGGCGGGCGGCCTCGGCCTCGGCGCGCTGACGGGCCTCTTCCTCCTCGCGCCGCTTGCGCTCGGCCTCACGGCGGCGGGCCTCTTCCTCCTCGCGGCGCTTGCGCTCCTCCTCCTCGGCGCGCAGCTTCGCCAGCTGCTCCTGGCGCTCCCGCTCCAGCCGCTCCTCCTCGGCCTTGCGGGCGGCCTCCTCCTCGGCCTTGCGGCGGGCTTCCTCCTCCGCCTTGCGCCGGGCCTCCGCGATGGCCTCCTTCTCGGCCTCGGAGAGCGGAAGCATCCGGTCCAGCCGGTGGCGGACCACGGTGGTGACGGACTCCGGCTCCTGGCCGGCGTCCACCACCAGATAGCGGCCGGGGTCGGCGGCGGCCAGGGTCAGGAAGCCGGAGCGCACCCGGCGGTGGAACTCGGCCGGCTCGGACTCCAGCCGGTCCGGCGCCTCGGTGAACCGCTCGCGGGCCGTCTCCGGGGAGACGTCCAGCAGGACGGTGAGGTGCGGGACCAGGCCGCCGGTGGCCCAGCGGGAGATGCGGGCGATCTCGGTCGGCGACAGATCGCGGCCGGCGCCCTGGTAGGCGACGGAGGAGTCGATGTACCGGTCGGAGATGACGATCGCGCCGCGCTCCAGGGCCGGGCGGACCAGCGAGTCCACGTGCTCGGCGCGGTCGGCGGCGTACAGCAGGGCCTCGGCGCGGTGCGAGAGGCCGGCGGAGGAGACGTCCAGCAGGATCGAGCGGAGCCGCTTGCCGATGGGCGTGGCGCCCGGCTCGCGGGTGACCACCACCTCGTGGCCCTTGCCCCGGATCCACTCGGCCAGCGCCTCGACCTGGGTGGACTTGCCCGCTCCGTCGCCGCCCTCCAGGGCGATGAAGAAGCCGGTCGTGGCCGTGGCCTGGACCGGGTCGGCGCCGCGCAGGGCGTCCCGCAGGTCGTGCCGCAGCGGTACGCCGGAACGGTCGTCGGTCTTGGCCAGCAGGAGCGCCGCCAGCGGCAGCAGCAGCGCGCCGACCAGCATCAGGGTGAACCCGGCCCCGCCGTGAGCGAAGACGAAGTCGCCGTTGGCCAGCCGGTGCGGCCCGATCGCGGCGGCCAGCAGCGGGGCGGCGATCGCGCCGAGGGCGACGGCCACCCGGACCACCGCCTGGAGGTGCTCGGTCAGCCGCGGCCGGCGGAAGTCCTCGGCCTCCTGGTCCAGCAGGGTGTGCCCGGTGTTGGCGGCCACCCCGGCCGCGAACCCGGCGGCCAGCGCCAGGAACAGCACCGTCGCCAGGTCCGGCACCAGGCCCATGGCCAGCAGCGCCACCCCGGTGGCGGCGAGCGCCAGGGCCAGCAGCCGGCGGCGGGACAGCGCCGGGACGATCTCGGGGGCGCGGCGGATGCCCAGCCCCGTACCGCCGGTCAGGGCGAGCACCAGCAAGGCGTAGGCGACCGGGCCGCCGCCGAGGTCGCCGCCGTGCAGCGCGGCGACGGCCGCCGCGGCGGCGATGGCGCCGGCCACCGCGCCGCAGGCCAGGACGAGCAGGGGTATGGCCCCGGTGCGCCCGCGGTCGGCGCCGCCGCCCGACGACGGGCGGCGCAGCCCCTCCAGCGGGGAGCGCGGCCGGGGCGTCTGGATGCCGGGCAGCTGGAGGAAGTAGAGGACGGAGACCGAGGCCGCGAAGAGCCCGGCCGCCACATACGAGCCCAGGGCCGCCTGGTGGCTGGTGAACCACTCGACGCCGGTGCCCAGCAGATTGCCGATCAGGGTGGCGAGCAGCAGGGCGAGGGCCGCGGCGGGCACCACCGCGAAGCCGGTGCGCAGCGACAGCCGGCGCAGGGCGTCCAGATGGTCGGGCAGTGGGCGCACCGCGGCGCCCTCCAGCGGCGGGGCGGGCAGCAGTGCGGGCGCGGCGCTCTCCCGGGCGACCGTCCACACCCGCTCGGCGGCTCCGGCGACGAAGACGGTGGCCAGGAGGTAGACCATCGCGGTGTCACCGACCCAGTCGGTCCACAGCGGGGCGATGATCAGCAGCGCCACGCGCAGTCCGTCCGCGCCGATCATGGTCCAGCGCCGGTCCAGCGGTCCGCCGGGCGCGGTGAAGGTCGTCAGCGGACCGAGCAGCACCGCGCCGAACAGCACGGTGGCGACCACCCGGGCCCCGAAGACCGCCGCCACGGCGAAGGCGGCGCCCCGGTAGCCGCCGCCGAAGGTGCCCGCGGCACCGGTCGCCTGGAGCGCCAGCAGGACCAGGACGAGCATGGCGAGGGCGTCGCCGATGCCGCCGACGAGCTGCGCGCTCCACAACCGCCGGATCGGCGGGGTGCGCAACAGGGCCCGTACGGCGCGCTCGCGGGAGTCCGCGGCAAGTGCGGCGTCGGAGTCTGAGGTGGGGCTCAAGACCGTTGGCTGCTCGGCTCGCGTCATCCCATCAGCCTATCCGGGACGGCTGACAGCCAGTCCTCCCCATCCGGATCGTTCGAACGAACGCCCGGGGAGCCAACCTCGGCAGGGCATACGGGGCCGTACGCGGGCCCCGCGCCTCCGGAGCCGACCGTACGCGGAAGGGGCGGTACGCGGAGGCCGTACGCGGAAGGGGCGGCCCCGTTTCCGGAGCCGCCCCTTCCGCGCGTACGAGACTGAGACCGGTGGTCAGTCCTCCGAGGAGGCCGTCTTCGCGGTGGCGGTCTTCGCGGCGGTGGTCTTCGCGGTGGCGGTCTTCTTCGCCGCCGTGGTCTTCTTGGCCGCCGTCGTCGTCTTCTTGGCGGCGGTCTTCTTGGTCGCGGCGGTCTTGGCCGCCGTGGCCGTCTTCTTCGCGGGCGCCTTCTTGGCCGGCGCCTTCTTCGCCGCCTTCTTGGCGGTCTTCTTCGCGGGGCCCTTGGCCCGCTTCTCCGCCAGCAGCTCGAAGCCGCGCTCGGGCGTCAGCGTCTCCACGCTGTCGCCGGTCCGCAGAGTGGCGTTGGTCTCGCCGTCGGTGACATACGGGCCGAAGCGGCCGTCCTTGACCACCACCGGCTTCTCGCTGACCGGGTCGTTGCCCAGCTCCTTCAGCGGCGGCTTGGCGGCGGCCCGGCCGCGCTGCTTGGGCTGGGCGTAGATCGCCAGCGCCTCGTCCAGGGTGATGGTGAAGAGCTGGCTCTCCTCGGTCAGGGACCGGGAGTCGGTGCCCTTCTTGAGGTACGGGCCGTAGCGGCCGTTCTGCGCGGTGATCTCCACGCCCTCGGCGTCGGTGCCGACCACCCGCGGCAGCGACATCAGCCGCAGCGCGTCGTCCAGGGTCACCGTGTCCAGGGACATCGACTTGAAGAGCGAGGCGGTGCGCGGCTTGACCGCGTTCTTGCCGGTCTTCGGGGTGCCCTCGGGCAGGATCTCGGTGACGTACGGGCCGTAGCGGCCGTCCTTGGCGACGATCTGGTGGCCGCTGACCGGGTCGGTGCCCAGCTCGAAGTCGCCGCTCGGCTTGGCGAGCAGCTCCTCCGCGTAGGCCACGGTCAGCTCGTCGGGCGCCAGGTCCTCCGGGACGTCGGCGCGCTGGTGGCCCTCGGAGTCCTTCTCACCGCGCTCGACATACGGGCCGTAGCGGCCGACCCGCAGCATGATGCCCTCGCCGACCGGGAAGGACGAGATCTCCCGGGCGTCGATCGCGCCCAGGTCGGTGACCAGCTCCTTCAGCCCGCCGAGGTGGTCGCCGTCGCCGTTCCCGGCGTCCGCGGCCGCGGCCCCGGCGACCGTCGCGGCGCCCTCGCCGAAGTAGAACCGCTTCAGCCACGGCACCGCCTGCGCCTCACCGCGGGCGATGCGGTCGAGGTCGTCCTCCATCCGGGCCGTGAAGTCGTAGTCGACGAGCCGGCCGAAGTGCTTCTCCAGCAGGTTGACCACGGCGAAGGAGAGGAAGGACGGGACCAGCGCGGTGCCCTTCTTGAAGACGTAGCCGCGCTCCAGGATGGTGCCGAGGATCGAGGCGTACGTGGAGGGGCGGCCGATCTCGCGCTCCTCCAGCTCCTTGACCAGCGAGGCCTCGGTGTAGCGGGCCGGCGGCTTGGTGGCGTGTCCGTCCACGGTGATCTGCTCGGCCGACAGCGGGTCGCCCTCGGCGACCTGCGGCAGCCGGCGCTCGCGGTCGTCCAGCTCCGCGTTGGGGTCGTCGGCCCCCTCCACGTACGCCTTCATGAAGCCGTGGAAGGTGATCGTCTTGCCGGAGGCGCTGAACTCGGCGTCCCGGCCGTCGGCGGCCCGGCCGCCGATCCGCACGGTGACCGAGTTGCCGACCGCGTCCTTCATCTGGGAGGCGACGGTCCGCTTCCAGATCAGCTCGTAGAGCCGGAACTGGTCGCCGGTCAGCCCGGTCTGGGCCGGGGTGCGGAAGCGGTCGCCGGACGGGCGGATCGCCTCGTGCGCCTCCTGCGCGTTCTTGACCTTGCCGGCGTAGACGCGCGGCGCGGAGGGCAGGTAGTCGGCCCCGTACAGCTGGGTGACCTGCGCGCGGGCGGCGGTGACCGCGGTGTCGGACAGCACGGTGGAGTCCGTACGCATATAGGTGATGAAGCCGTTCTCGTACAGCTTCTGCGCGATCTGCATGGTCGCCTTCGCCCCGAAGCCGAGCTTCCGGCTCGCCTCCTGCTGGAGCGTGGTGGTGCGGAACGGCGCGTACGGGGAGCGGCGGTACGGCTTGGACTCGACCGAGCGGACCGCGAAGGAGGTGTCGGCGAGCGCGGCGGCCAGCGCGCGGGCGTTCGCCTCGTCCAGGTGCAGCACCTGGTCGGACTTGAGCCGGCCGTCCGGGCCGAAGTCGCGGCCCTGGGCGATCCGCCGGCCGTCGACCGAGGCGAGGCGGGCGGTGAGGGTCGCCGGGTCGGTCGGGTCACCGGCGCGGCCGGTGCCAAAGGTGCCGGTGAGGTCCCAGTACTCGGCGGAGCGGAACGCGATCCGCTCGCGCTCCCGCTCGACCACCAGCCGGGTGGCGACGGACTGCACCCGGCCGGCCGACAGCCGGGGCATGACCTTCTTCCAGAGCACCGGCGAGACCTCGTAGCCGTAGAGGCGGTCGAGGATGCGGCGGGTCTCCTGGGCGTCGACCATCCGCTTGTTCAGCTCGCGCGGGTTGGCGACGGCGGCCTGGATCGCGTCCTTGGTGATCTCGTGGAAGACCATCCGGTGGACCGGGACCTTGGGCTTGAGGACCTCCAGCAGGTGCCAGGCGATCGCCTCGCCCTCGCGGTCCTCATCGGTGGCGAGGAAGAGCTCGTCGGACTCGGCCAGCTGCTCCTTGAGCTTGCGGACCTGGGCCTTCTTGTCGGAGTTGACGACATACACCGGCTGGAAGTCGTGCTCGACGTCCACCCCGAGCCGCCGAACCTCCCCGGTGTACTTCTCGGGCACCTCGGCGGCACCGTTCGGGAGGTCGCGGATGTGTCCGACGCTCGCTTCGACGACATAGCCGGGCCCGAGATAGCCCTTGATCGTCTTCGCCTTGGCAGGCGACTCGACGATGACGAGTCGGCGGCCGCCGTTCGCGGTCTCGCTGGTCGGGGACAACTTCGCTCTTCTCTCCGGTCGACACTCTGGGGCACGTGCGGCGCGGTGCGATCACCTCAGCGGTGCGCTCACCTCACCGCACTGCTGGCCGCACGGCTGCGGCGCTGTGCGGTGGCGCCGCCGCGTACGGCTCCGTGCGGTGGCGCCGCCCGCGTACGGCTCCTGCTGTGCGCGGGCACTGCCGTCGGCTCACGGTGGTCAAGCCGTACGCCGACGCGGCTGTCGCTGCGGAGTGTGACGGTACAACCCGCCCCCGTGTCAAACGGCAAAAGCCCGCAACGGCCACTCGAACGGTAACCCGACTCCGGGCATTCCTGCCGCCCGGACTCCCTTCTCGTCACCTTCCGACCGGCCTCGGATCGCCCTCGGGCGGTCTCTGGACTGCGGATCCGATCATTTTGGCCGCCTCGGGCCGGTGGCTCGGGTAGTGTCCCGGGTCCGTCCGCCACCCGGGCCGATGGGAGCCGGTGGGGGTCGCTGGGAGCTGCCGGGAGCGGGGCCGGGCGTGCGAGCTGGTCGGAGAGGGGCGAGCTGGTCAGGGAGGGGCGGGCGCGGGCCGGCGGTAGCCGGTGAGTGCTGATGCGGTGTACGGGGTGGTGGGGCGAAGGGTACTGGTGGCGGCCGCGGTCAGATCCGGCCGAAGCACCAGACGCCGAGGATCATGAAGGCCGCGCCGAGACTGGCCGCGAAGGTGGCGGCGGCGGCCGGCCGCACCCCGTAGACGACCGGGGCGCGGTGCAGTACCCGGGCGCCCGTCCACAGCAGCAGACCCGCCCCGAAGAGGCTGAACGCCGTGCCGGCGAAGATGGCCGGTCCGCTCTCCATGCCGTACCCCGTTCCTCGATGACCCTAGGGTTGCCCCGAGGGCGAGGCTGACACCTCAGGGCGTCGAGGGCGCGAATTGCGCGTGAACGGCACGGGGGTCCCGGCCGGACTTCACCCGCCCGGAGCCGGGAGCGACGGGGCGCCGGTGGGGTGAAACCCGATGGCCTGAGGCCCGGTCAGGGCGCGGTGGTGGTGCGGGCGGCGGCAGCCGGCGGCGGTCAGGGCGCTGGGGTGGTCGCGGCCGGTTCCAGGAAGCCCTCCTCCACCAGCAGCCGGATCGCCTGGGGCGTACGGTCGCGGAGCAGCACCGGGTCCTCGCCCATCAGCTGGGCGATCGCGTCCAGGATGCGGCCCGCACTCAGCGTCCCGTCGCACACGCCCGCGAAGCCCGCGCCCACCGCGTCCACCCTGGTGGCGCGCCGCATACCGCGGTTCTGACGGAGTAGTACATGCTCCGGATCCTCCGCGCCGGGCAGCCCGACCTGCTCCTGCACCACCTCGGCGGCCAGCACGAAGTGGTCGCCGAGCAGGGCGGCGTCGTCCTGGGTGCGCAGATAGTCCTGGCGGGCGAAGTGCGCCCGCACCACCTCGCCGAGCGGCTGCTCCACCGGGTGCGGCCACTCCTCGATGGTGATCGAGGGCTGCTCGGCGGCCGCCGCGCTCCGGCGCAGGGTGATCCAGCCGAAGCCGACGGCCCTGGTCCCGCGCGCCTCGAACTCGTCCAGCCACTCCTCGTACCGCGCGGTGTACCGCTCCGGATCGCCCTGGTGGTCCCCGGCGTCCCGCAGCCACAGCTCGGCGTACTGCGTGACGTCCTGCACCTCGCGCTGGACGATCCAGGCGTCGCAGCCGCGCGGCACCCAGGAGCGCAGCCGCTCCTGCCAGTCCTCGCCCGCCACATGCTGCCAGTTGGCCAGGAAGTGGGCGTACCCCCCTTCGTTGAGCCGGTCGCCGGCCTGCTGGACCAGGGTCCGGCACAGCTCGTCGCCGCCCATGCCGCCGTCCCGGTAGGTGAGCCGGGCGCCGGGCGAGATCACGAACGGCGGGTTGGAGACGATCAGGTCGTATGTCTCGGACTCCACCGGCTCGAAGAGGGAGCCGGTGCGCAGCTCGGCCTCGGGTGCGCCGGAGAGCGCGAGGGTGAGCCGGGTGAAGGCGAGCGCGCGGGGGTTCAGATCGGTGGCCGTGACCCGGGTGGCGTGCTGGGCGGCGTGCAGGGCCTGGATGCCGGAGCCGGCGCCCAGGTCGAGCGCGGAGCCGACCGGCGTACGGACGGTGATGCCGGCGAGCGTGGTGGACGCGCCGCCGACGCCGAGGACCACGCCCTCGTCGCGGCCGTTCGCCCCGCCGGCGCCGCCCACCGCGCAGCCGAGGTCGGAGACGACGAACCAGTCCTGGCCCTCCGGGCCGCCGTAGGGACGGATGTCCACGGTGGCCCGGATCTCGTCGCCCTCCTCGCGGAGCCAGCTGTCGGCGAGCGCCTCGTCCAGCGGCAGTACGGCCGCGGCACGGGCCCGGCCGACCGGGCGCTGGAGCAGGAAGAGCCGCACCAGCGCGGCCAGCGGGCCGTCCTCCCGGGTGGCGCGCAGGGCCGGGACCGTCTCGCTGCGGGCCAGCGCGGCGTACGCGGACGCGCCGAGCAGCTCCAGCAGCCCGTCGGCGGTGAAGCCCGCCGCGAGCAGGGCCTCGCGGAGCCGGGCGGCGTGGTCGGGCACCGGCAGACCGGCGGCGGGGCTCTCGGCGGAAGGACTCGTCGTACTCACGGGATTCATTGTGACCGCAGCCACTGACAATCCGCCCGGCCCCCTCCTCCGTACGACGGCCCGCTCATCCCGTACGACGGCACACTCATCCCGTACGACGGCACACTCATCCCGTACGAGCGGCACACTCATCCCGTACGAGCGGCACACTCATCCGGTACGGCGGCACACTCATCCCGTATGACGGCATGCGAACACCCCGGCGCCCGGCGGCGGAAGACCGTCGGGTGCCGGGGCCGGGGGGTGCCCTGGGGCGGGGCGGGCCGGGGCCTGGCGGGGCCGGGGCCTGGCGGGGCGGGCCGGGGCCTGGCGGGGCCGGGGCGCGCTCCGGGTCGGCGGCGGCACCTACTCCTGGTCGGAGCTGTCCTTCTCGCCGTCCTTAGCGGAGGGCGCGGTGGACGGGCCCTTGGACGGGTCCGCGTCGGTCGAGGCCGACCCTCCCGGCTTGGCGGACTGCGGGGTGGGGGCGATGGAGGCCTTGGCCTTCTGGCAGCCGGGCTGCTTGGCCATCGCCTGGCCCAGTCGGCCGGACTGGAGCTTGGACAGGGCGTCCTGGTCCATCTTCTCGATCTTCTGCAGACCGGCGGCGACCGTCTGGAGGCCGTCCGCGAACCGCTGCTGGTTCTTCGGGTCCAGCGCGTCCACCTGCTTCTTCAGGCCGTCGTACGCGGTCGCGGTGGCGTTGAGCTCCTTCACCGCGTCCTGCTGGACCGTGTCACCCTGGTCGACAGGCGGGACTCCGGCGGCCTCGATGCCCTTGGCCAGCGAGCGGTTGGCGTCGGCGATGTCCTGGAAGGCCTTCGAGTCGGCGGTCTGCACGTCGGCGGGCTTGCCGTCGGCGGCCGTGGAGATGATGGCCTGCTGGGCGTTGGCGCGCTTCTGGATCTGCGGCTGGGCGGTGTCGCACACCTTCTGCGCCCAGGCGTTCACCTTCCCGTCGCCGTTGTCCTCGTCGCTGCAGCCCGCCAGCGTGAGCACCAGTACCGCACCGCCGGACAGCGCGGCCACAAGCTTCTTGTTCACCGGATTGGTCCCTTCGAAGGCTCTCGGCCCGGGAACTTACACGCCGGATGGGCGGCACCCGGCGGCACATGACCCTTCCGTACGCCTTTCCCACCATTTGCACCAAGGGAGAGAAGCCTCACGGCCGGGGGGCGGACGCAGGCGGCTGTCGGCGGGCCGCCGTACCGGAGTCGTCCACGGCCACCGACCGCCGCTTGGAGACCCACACCGCGCCGACGATCACGGCCAGCGCGAGCGCCGCGACCACCGCCCGGACGACCGGGCTGGCGTCATCCCCGTAGGCGTACCGTACGACAGCCGGGGCGATCAGCAGCGCGACCAGGTTCATCACCTTCAGCAGCGGGTTGATCGCGGGGCCCGCGGTGTCCTTGAACGGGTCGCCCACGGTGTCCCCGATGACGGTGGCCGCGTGCGCCTCGCTGCCCTTGCCACCGTGGTGGCCGTCCTCGACCAGCTTCTTCGCGTTGTCCCAGGCGCCCCCGGAGTTGGCCAGGAAGACCGCCATCAGGGTGCCTGCGCCGATCGCGCCCGCGAGATACGCGCCCAGCGCGCCGACGCCGAGGGCGAAGCCGACCGCGATCGGCGCCATCACGGCGAGCAGGCCCGGGGTGGCCAGCTCGCGCAGGGCGTCCCGGGTGCAGATGTCCACGACCCGTCCGTACTCCGGCTTCTCGCTGAAGTCCATGATCCCGGGGCGCTCCCGGAACTGCCGGCGCACCTCGAAGACCACCGAGCCGGCCGACCGCGAGACCGCGTTGATGGCCAGTCCGGAGAAGAGGAAGACGACCGCCGCGCCGAGGATCAGCCCCACCAGGTTGTTGGGCTGGGAGATGTCCATGGAGAGCGTCAGCCGGTCCGCCCGGGACACCGCGTCCGTGCCGACGTCGGCCACGGCGGTGGCGATGGCGTCGCGGTACGAGCCGAAGAGCGCGGACGCGGCCAGGACGGCGGTGGCGATGGCGATGCCCTTGGTGATCGCCTTGGTGCTGTTGCCGACGGCGTCCAGGTCGGTGAGCACCCGGGCGCCCGGCCCCTCCACGTCACCGGACATCTCGGCGATGCCCTGGGCGTTGTCGGAGACCGGCCCGAAGGTGTCCATGGCGACGATGACGCCGACCGTGGTCAGCAGCCCCGTCCCGGCCAGCGCCACGGCGAAGAGGGCCAGGATGATCGAGGACCCGCCGATCAGGAACGCCCCGTACACCGACAGCGCGATCAGCAGCGCCGTGTAGACGGCCGATTCGAGCCCCAGCGAGACGCCCGCGAGGACGACCGTGGCGGGGCCGGTGAGCGAGGAGCGGCCGACGTCCCGGACCGGGCGGCGGCTGGTCTCGGTGAAGTAGCCGGTCAGCCGCTGGATGAGGGCGGCGAGCACGATGCCGATGGCCACCGAGACCAGGGCCAGGACTCGCGGGTCGCCGCCATGGCGGCGGACCGCGCCCTCGGTCACCCCGGCCAGCTCGGCGTAGGAGTCGGGCAGATAGACGAAGGCGGCCACCGCCACCAGGGCGAGCGAGACCACCGCGGAGACGGCGAAGCCGCGGTCGATCGCGGACATCGCGCCCCGGGCCCGGCCTCGGCCGGATCGCCTCGGGGTGACGGCGAGGATGCCGATCACCGCCGTCACCACCCCGATCGCGGGCACCATCAGCGGGAACGCCAGTCCGTGGTCGCCGAACGCCGCCGAGCCGAGGATCAGCGCCGCCACCAGCGTCACGGCGTACGACTCGAAGAGGTCGGCGGCCATGCCCGCGCAGTCCCCGACGTTGTCGCCCACGTTGTCGGCGATGGTGGCGGCGTTGCGCGGGTCGTCCTCCGGAATGCCCTGCTCCACCTTGCCGACCAGGTCGGCGCCGACATCGGCGGCCTTGGTGAAGATCCCGCCGCCCACCCTCATGAACATGGCGATCAGGGCGGCGCCGAGGCCGAAGCCCTCCAGCACCTTGGGCGCGTCGGCGGCGTAGACCAGGACCACACAGGCCGCGCCGAGCAGGCCGAGGCCCACGGTGCACATCCCGACCGCGCCACCGGTACGGAAGGCGATCCGGGTCGCCCGGTGCGCGGCCGTGGAGGGGTCGCCGGGCCCCGCCTCCCGCGCGGCGGCCGCCACCCGTACGTTGCTGCGCACCGCCAGCCGCATCCCGAGGTACCCGGTGGTCGCCGAGAACAACGCGCCGACCAGGAAGAACAGCGAACGCCCGGCCCGCTGCGGCCAGTCGTCCGCGGGCAGCAGCAGAAGCAGGAAGAACACGGCGGCGGCGAAGACGGCGAGGGTGCGGAGCTGGCGGGCGAGATAGGCGTTGGCGCCCTCCTGCACGGCCTCCGCGATCCGCCGCATGGCCTCGGTGCCGGTGGCCGCCGCCAGCACCTGCCGGGCGAAGAGCCAGGCGACGAGCAGTGCGGCCAGGGCGACGGCACCGACGACGATCACGATCAGCCGGTTGCCCTCGGTCAGCACCGCCGCGGCGAGCGGTACGGGAACCTCAGCGCCGACGAAGTGTGTGGTGGCGAAGTCTGTGGCGACGGAGTCTGTGGCGGCGAACTGGGCGACGGACGGTGTGGACGGCCCCGCCATACGTCCTCCTCCTCGACGTCGGAAACGATCACGACGTCGGAGGCGAGCACGGCGCATGACGGACGTGACGGATCAGAACAGGACTGACCGCCGATGACCGTTCCGTACGACTTTCCGGCCGTTAATTCACTCGGAAGTGCCAAGACGGGGCGGCGACCGGGATACGGAGACCCGCCACCGCACACAAAAGCGGCACCCCGACGAGGGGTGCCGCTGGATACCGCCCGGGATACCGCGCCCGGAAGCCCGCTCCGGATACCGCGCTCGGAAGCCCGCTTTCGGATACCGCGCTCGGAGGCCCGCTTTCGGATATCGCCCCGGGAAGCCAGGCAGCTCAGAGCACCGGGCCCGCGGTGCCGCCCATCCCGGCCGCCCCCGCCGCGCCAGGAACTCCCGCACCCGGGCTGACCGGCCAGGTCATCCGGATCACGCCCCCGCCCTCACCGGCGGAGACCTCCACGTCGTCCACCAGTCCGCTGATCACGGCGAGGCCCATCTCGTCCCGGCCCTCGGCGTCGTCGAACCCGGTATCCGGGGCCGCCGTACGCGTCCCGGGCACCCCGGCGGCGTCGGCGGCCGCGACACCCGCGCCCGGCACCCCGTCGCCGACCTCGATGGAGAAGGTCTTCTCCTCCTCGGTGAGAACCACCCGAACGGGTTCCGTCACCTGGTTGCTGCGGTGCAGTCCGACCGCGCGCGAGCAGGCCTCGCCGACGGCGAGACGGACCTCGTCGAGTACGGCTTCGTCGACCCCTGCCCGGCGCGCCACCGCGGCCGCGACCAGACGGGCGGTCCTGACGTGTTCCGGTTGAGCGCTGAAGCGGAGTTCAACGGTGGCCATACGGTCCCCCTCGGGCGTGCGAGTGTGCGTCTCAGCGGACCGGACTGGATGTCCGGTACCCCTGCCCCTTCCCAGAATCCCGGCCGGTTGTGCAGCGACGCGGCTGCTCCGGCTCCGGCCGCCCCCACGAAATCGTTTCCCCAGACCGCGTACCGGCCCCGGTCTGGGCATGACCGGGCCGCGGACGACCCGTGCCCGGGACTGGACACCAGTACGAGCAGCAAGTGCCGCGCCGGTGCCCGCCCGGGCGCCGGGCGGAACGGACGCCGGGACCGGCCGGGGCCGTAAACCCGGCCCGGACCGGTCCCGCCGAGCCGCTGAGGATCAGTCCGTCGCCGCGACCGCTTCGTCGACCGTGGTGTGGATCGGGAAGACCTTGGTCAGACCGGTGATCCGGAAGATCTTGAGAATGCGCTCCTGGTTGCAGACCAGACGCAGCGAGCCCTCATGCGCGCGCACGCGCTTCAGGCCACCCACCAGTACGCCGAGACCGGTCGAGTCGAGGAAGTCCACGCCCTCCATGTCGACAACCAGGTGGTAGCTGCCGTCATTCACCAACTCGACCAACTGCTCGCGCAGCTTCGGCGCGGTATACACATCAATCTCGCCACCGACCTCGACGACCGTACGGTCGCCACCAGGGCCGGACACATTGCGAGTCGACAGGGACAGGTCCACGAGTCCTCCAGCACCTTGCTATCGAGCGGTCGGCCCCTCGGATCTCCGGGACGGAGCCGGAGGGCGGATCGCCAGCCGCGATGGCATTCAATCACTTACCAACAGGCATGCACGACGCCTTGGGCCCATTGTCCGTCACGCCGGTGACACACTCGGTGCCGATGGCCATGAATCACCGCCCCAGTCGACCCGCCGGGACCCAGGACCTTCGTCCCTCCCCCGGCGAGGTCCTCGACCGGCTCACCGCAGGGGTGAACCGGGCTACGCGCATCACTCATACGGAGCACCTGCCCCCGCGAACGGGTAGGCATGCCGTGTGGCCGGACCGCATCCGGGCCGAGGTGATCTCCGCCATCCGGGAGTGCGGGATCGAACACCCGTGGGCCCACCAGGCGGAAGCCGCCGAGCTCGCCCTGGACGGGCGGTCCGTGGTCATCGCGACCGGCACCGCCTCCGGCAAGTCCCTGGCGTATCTGGCGCCCGTCCTCTCCACGCTGCTGGACGGGTCCGAGGCGGCCAACGGCCGGGGCGCCACCGCGCTGTACCTGTCCCCCACCAAGGCGCTCGCCGCCGACCAGCGCCGCTCGGTGCGCTCGCTGACCGCCCCGCTGGGCAACCGGATCCGGCCCGCGGTGTACGACGGGGACACGCCAGTGGAGGAGCGGGAGTGGGTCCGCCAGTACGCGAACTACGTGCTCACCAACCCCGACATGCTCCACCGGGGCATACTCCCGGCCCATCCCCGCTGGTCCTCCTTCCTGCGCGCCCTGCGCTATGTGGTCGTCGACGAGTGCCACACCTACCGGGGTGTCTTCGGCTCGCATGTCGCCCAGGTGCTGCGGCGGCTGCGCCGGGTGTGCGAGCGGTACGGCTCCTCTCCGGTCTTCCTGCTGGCCTCCGCCACCTCGGCCGAGCCGGGCGCCTCCGCCGGGCGGCTGACCGGGCTGCCGGTGACCGAGGTCGCCGACGACGCCTCCCCGCGCGGCGAGCTGGTCTTCGCCCTCTGGGAGCCCCCGCTCACCGAACTGGAGGGCGAGCAGGGGGCGCCGGTACGGCGGACCGCCACCGCCGAGACCGCCGACCTGCTCACCGACCTGACCGTCCAGGGCGTGCGCTCGGTGGCGTTCGTCCGCTCCCGGCGCGGCGCCGAGCTGATCTCGGTGATCGCCAAGGAGCGGCTGGCCGAGGTGGACCGCTCGCTGCCGCCGCGGGTGGCCGCCTACCGGGGCGGCTATCTCCCCGAGGAGCGCCGGGCCCTGGAGCGCGCCCTGCACTCCGGCGAACTGCTGGGCCTGGCCGCCACCACGGCCCTGGAGCTGGGCATCGACGTGTCGGGCCTGGACGCCGTGGTGATCGCCGGCTATCCCGGCACCCGCGCCTCGCTGTGGCAGCAGGCCGGCCGGGCCGGGCGCGCCGGGCAGGGCGCCCTGGCGGTGCTGGTGGCCCGGGACGACCCGCTGGACACCTTCCTGGTGCACCACCCCGAGGCGCTGTTCCGCCGCCCCGTGGAGTCGACGGTGCTGGATCCGGACAACCCCTACGTCCTCGCCCCGCATCTGTGCGCGGCCGCCGCCGAGCTGCCGCTCACCGAGGCCGACCTGGCCCTCTTCGGCCGGGAGGCCAAGGCCCTGCTGCCGCAGCTGGAGTCGGCCGGTCTGCTGCGGCGGCGGTCCTCCGGCTGGTACTGGACCCGCCGGGAGCGCGCCGCCGACCTGGCCGACATCCGCGGCGCGGGCGGCAGCCCGGTGCAGATCGTCGAGTCCGGTACGGGACGGCTGCTCGGCACGGTGGACGAGGCCGCCTCGCACGCCGCGGTCCACGAGGGAGCCGTCCACCTGCACATGGGGCGCAGCTATCTGGTGCGGCGGCTGGACCTCAAGGAGTCCGTCGCGCTGGTGGAGGAGGCCAGTCCGCCGTACTCCACCACCGCCCGGGACACCACGGCCATCTCGGTGCTGGAGACCGACACCGAGGTCCCCTGGGGGGCCGGCCGGCTCTGCTACGGCTCGGTCGAGGTGACCAACCAGGTCGTCTCCTTCCTCCGCCGCCGGCTGATCACGGGTGAGGTGCTGGGCGAGACCAAGCTCGACCTGCCGCCCCGGACCCTGCGCACCCGCGCGGTGTGGTGGACCGTCACCGAGGACCAGCTCGACGCCGCCCGGGTGAACCCGGAGCAGCTCGGCGGGGCCCTGCACGCCGCCGAACACGCCTCCATCGGCCTCCTTCCGCTCTTCGCCACCTGCGATCGCTGGGACATCGGCGGGGTCTCGGTGCCGCTGCACCCGGACACCCTGCTGCCGACGGTCTTCGTGTACGACGGCCACCCGGGCGGCGCCGGGTTCGCCGAGCGGGCCTTCCACACCGCCCGCGAGTGGCTGACCGCGACCCGCGACGCCATCGCCTCCTGCGAGTGCGAGGCCGGCTGCCCCTCCTGCATCCAGTCGCCCAAGTGCGGCAACGGCAACGAACCCCTGCACAAGCGCGGTGCCGTCCGGCTCCTCACCGAACTCCTCCGGGAGGCTCCCGAGGCCCCGCCCGGAAGCTGACGGCCGGAGGCCCTGGTCGAGAGCTAGCTGTCGAGGTCCCGCGCGGGAGGTGACGGCCGGAGGCCCGGGGCCTCGGGAGCCGGTCGCCGAAGGCCCCGCCCGGGAGGTGACGGCTGTGGCGTACGGTCCCAAGCGGACCCGGGCCGCCACCTCGGCGACCTCACCGCTCAGGGCGCACCGGACCAGCTCCGCCTCCTGGGCCGCCGCCACCCGCGCAGCGGCCGCGCAGGCGTCCGTACGGCCCCGCAGCGCCCGGTCCGCCGCCGCCAGGGCGGCCAGATCCGCCGCCCCACCGGCCCGGTGCCGAGCGGCGACCACCTGCCCCAGGGCCAGCACGGCGGCGAAGACCGCGCAGAGCACCACGGCCGCGAACGCCGTCCACACGGTCGCCGCACCACGGTCCGCCCCGGGGCCGCCGGCCGGCCCCCGCACGCTCATGGCATCACCGCCCCGGTGTCCTCCGCCGCGGCAACGGCTTCCGCGCTCAGCCGCAGTGACGTCAGGTCCGGCCCGGGAGCGGGCGCCGACACCCGTACCCGCCACAGATCACCGCTACGGCCCACCGCCACCCGGGCGCCCTTCGGTGCCGCGGACCGGGCGGCGGCCACCACCGCCACCGAGGGCTCCGACCTGGCCGCAGCCCTCGCTCCCGCCCTGGCCGCGTCCACACACTGGATCTGCGCCGCCACCGCGGTGAGCGTCCACACCAGGGCCAAGGTGAAGAACACCAGTGCCGGCAGGGCGACGGCCGCCTCGGCCGTGACATAGCCACGATCAGAACGAGGCATCGAGCGCCCTGCCGATCACCGAGCTCAGCGCCTGCGACACCATGTCACTGGTGACGATCTTGTAGAGCACCGCCGCGAAGGCGCAGGCGGCGATCGTGCCCATGGCATATTCCGATGTCGTCATGCCCCTGTCTCCGTGACCTCCGCCGACTCCGCTGACTGCGCGCACCCGTGCCACCAGGGCCCGGCCCCCGTGCACCGCAACCATCCACATCGCGCCCACCTCCATGGGTCGTACCGCCGTTTCGCTATCCATGTCGCTGTCCATGTCGTCGTTGTCCGCCTCGCCGGCCATGCCTTGGCCACCCGCCCCACGGGGGCTCACATCAGGGAGCTCGCCAGCCCGATGACGACGGGGGCCACTCCGATGGCCAGGAACGCGGGCAGGAAGCACAGGCCCACCGGGGCTGTGATCAGCACCTGCGCCCGCTGTCCACGGGCCGCCGCGGCCCGGGCCTGCTCCGCCCGCAGTCCGGCCGCCAGCCGGGCGACCGTGTCGGCGGCGGGCGCTCCCGAGGCACCGGCCCGTTCCAGGGAGCGGGCGAGTGGTCGTGCGCCGGGCAGTTCACCGAAGCGCCCCCACACCTCGGCTGGTTCGCCGCCCAGCCGGAGCTCGGCCGCCGCATGGGCGAGCCGGTCGCCGACCGGGCCGCCCAGCGACCCGCCGACCGCCGCTGCGGCCTCCCGTGGCCCCGCCCCGGCGGCGAGGCAGGCCGCGAGGAGGTCCGCCACCAGGGGAAGCCCACGAGCCACCGCCGCCTGGTCCTTCGCGTCACCGTCCGCCCGCGGCCGCCGCTGCCAGCGCCGTATCCCGTACGCGGCCGCCACCCCGACCACACAGCCCGGCACTCCGCCGACCAGCGCCCAGGCGGCCACCCCCGCCCCCAGCGGCGCCGCCCGATGCACAGCCCCGCGCAGGCGTCCCGACCACCATCCGCCCGAGGGCCGCCCACTTCCCGGCCCCGAGGCGGCCCCGCCGAGACGGGCGAGCCGCCGCCGGACCTGGCGGCGGCGCCGGTGCGCGGTGATGCTCCACCAGCCGCAGGCCGCCGCGGACAGCAACGCCACCGCCGTCAGCAGGCCGGACACCCGGTCGCCGCTCATGGCCCCACCGCCGCGCGCACCAGCCGCGCCGCCCAGTACAGTCCGGCGGCTTCCAGCAGACCTCCGACGACCAGGCAACCGAGGCCCGCGGGGGTGTGGAGCAGGACCTCCAGCGGGTCCGCGCCCAGTGCCCAGCCCATCACCAGGCCGACCACCGGCAGCAGCGCCAGCAGGGTGGCCGTCGCCCAGGCCCCGGCAAGCTGGGCACGCAATCGCTCCCGTTGGTCCCGGTGCTCCCGCAGAGCGGCCTCCAGACGGTCCAGCCCGCCGGCGAGTCCGGCGCCGCCGTCCACCGCCACCTGCCAGCAGGCGGCCAGCCCGGCCAGTCCGTCGGCTCCCTCCCGGCGGGCGGCCTGCCGCAGGGTCTCGGGGACATCGCCGCCGAACCGTGCGGCCGCGAGCACCGCCGCCTCGTCGGGTCCCAATGCCTCGGTCGCCCCGGCCGCCCAGCGCAGGGCGGCGGCCGGCTGCGCTCCCGCCCGTAGCTCGCCCGCGATCGCCCCGCACAGCGCCACCACCGCGTCCGCCCGCCGGTCCCGCATCCGGGCCCGGGCCCTGGCCCGCAGCCGCCGCCCCACCAGCGGGACCGCGGCGGCACCGGCCAGGAGCGGGATCACGGACTCACCCGCCAACCCCAGGGCCGCGCCCAGGAGCAGGCACAGCCACTCCGGACGGGCCCGCAGCACCGACCACCAGCGTTGCCAGGCGCCGGGCCAGGTGACAGCCGGAGGCGCTCCCGGTCCGGCGAACAGCAGCCCGGCCCGCCTCCGGGCCCGGCCGCGGTCGAGCAGCAGCCAGGCGGCCGCCCCGGCGCACACCGCCGCGTACACCGATCGGTCCGGCACTCCGGTCCCGGACGCCGCCCACGGGAGCCACCCGGCGGGAGGCCCCACTCCTCCCATCCCGCTCAGCCCCAGCGCCGGTCCGCTCACCATGTGCCCTCACCCCCGAACAGCGACCGCAGCCGCTCCCAGCCGCGCTCCCGGCGGAACCCCTCGGCCGCCCAGCTCAGCGCCGGGACGGTGGCCACCAACCCGTACCGGTCGCGCTCCAGGACGTGCAGCTCGGCCACCCGCCGCCGCCCGTCCCGGCCGCGGACCATGTGCACCACCACCGCGAGTCCGGCCGCCAGCTGGCTGTGCAGCGCCGCGCGGTCCAGGCCGGCCGCCATGCCCAGGGCCTCTAGACGGGCCGGCACATCGGCGGCGGTGTTGGCGTGCACCGTGCCGCAGCCGTCATGGCCGGTGTTCAGCGCGGCCAGCAGGTCAGCCGCCTCGGATCCACGGACCTCGCCGACCACCAGCCGGTCGGGCCGCATCCGCAGCGCCTGGCGCACCAGGTCCCGGAGCGTGATCTGTCCGGCGCCCTCCTGGTTCGGCGGGCGGGCCTCCAGGCGTACGACATGCGGGTGGGCGGGGCGCAGCTCGGCGGAGTCCTCGGCCAACACGATCCGCTCCCCCTCCCCCGCCAGTCCGAGCAGCGAGGCCAGCAGGGTCGTCTTGCCTGAGCCGGTGCCGCCGCTGACCAGATACGAGACCCGGGCGTCGACCATTGCCCGCAGACAGCGCTCGCCGCCCGGTGGCACCGTCCCGGCGGCGGACAGCTCCGCCAGGGTGAACGCCCTGGGGCGGACCACCCGGAGGGACAGGCAGGTGCAGTCCGCCGCCACCGGGGGCAGCACCGCGTGCATCCGAGTGCCGTCCGGCAGCCGGGCGTCCACCCATGGCCGGGCGTCGTCCAGTCGCCGGCCCGCCGCACCGGCCAGCCGCCGGGCCAGACCGCGTACCGCCGCCGCGTCCCGGAAGACCACCGCCGACAGCTCCAGTCCGGCGCCCCGGTCCACCCAGACCCGGTCCGGCGCCGACACCAGCACATCGGTCACCGCCGGATCGGCGAGCAGCGCCTCCAGCGGGCCGGTACCGACCAGCTCGCACCGCAGTTCCGCCGCGGCGCCGAGCACCTCGGCGTCGCCCAGCAGCCGGCCCTGGGCCCGGAGCGCGGCCGCCACACCCGCCGGTGTGGGGTCCGCCCCGCTCTCCACCAGCCGCTGCCGTACGGCGTCCAGCAGCGCGGCCGTCATGACCGGTCCTCCGCCGTGACGGCCCCGAGGGCGCGCTCCCAGAAGGCCGAGCAGAACCGCCCCAGTGGGCTGCGGGCGCTGCCGCCCGGAGCCTCCCCCGCGTCCAGCGCGGCCCGCAGACCGGGCTCGACGGGCAGCTCACCGGCGAGCGGCAGCCCGAGGGCGCCCGCGACCCACTCCTCGTCCACCCCGGCGGCGTACGGCCCGCGCACCACCAGCCGCAGATCGCGCACCACCATTCCGGCCAGGGAAGCCACCCGCCGGGCACCCGCCACGGCCCTCAGCCCGGCCGGGACCACGAGCAGCCCCAGATCGACCTGGGCCAGCGCCTCCGCCACCGTGTCGTCGATCCGGCGCGGCAAATCCACGACCACCACGCCACCGCGTCTGCGCGCCGCCGCCAGCACCGAGCGCATCGCCTCCGGCACGACGGCCACCGTCTCGCCCCGGTCCCAGCTGAGCACCCTCAGCCCGTGCAGCGCGGGCAGCGACTCCTCCAGGGCGCCGCCGGCCACCCGGCCCTTCGAGGCGGCGAAGTCGGGCCAGCGCATGCCCTGCGCCTGCTCCCCGCCGAGCAGCACATCCAGCCCGCCGCCCAGCGGATCGGCGTCCACCAGCATGGTGCGCCTGCCCTCGCGGGCCGCCGTGACCGCCAGGGCGCAGGCGAGGGTGGACGCCCCCGCACCGCCGCTGCCGCCGATCACCCCGATGGTCAGGGCCTGGCGCCCCACGCCCTCCACGCCGTCGGCGATCCGGTCGACCAGCCAGCTCTCGGCGTCGGGCAGCCGCAGTACGCAGTCCGCGCCGATCTCGACCGCGCGGCGCCACACTCCCGGGTCGTCCTGGTCCCGTCCGACGAGCAGCACCCCGCTGCGCCGGGCCGCGCCCCGGCAGCGGTCCGCCGCGTCGTCGCCCACCAGCACCAGCGGCGCCGCGTCCCAGCTCGCCCGCCGCTCGGGGACCGAGTGGTACACCTCCGGATGGGCACCGGCGGCCGCGCACAGCCGCAGCAGATCGTCCAGCAGTTCGGCGTCCTCGGTCACGATCAGCGGTCCGGCCCGCCGCCGGTCGGCCGCGTCCCCGCCGTCCGCCATGGTTCCGGCCATGGTCTCTCCCCCTTCGTCCGGCGCCGTCCTCGTCCGACGTCGCCTTCGTCCTGCCTGCCTGTGTCCTGTGTGCCTGCGTCCTGCGGCGTTGTGGCGCGCTCGGGAACGGCGCGCTCGGACTCCCTCGGCAGCGGCGGAGGGGCCCGAGATCCGGAAGGAGAGCGTCATTCCGCGCGACACTCCTCCGGACACCGCGGATGCCGCGGACTTCGCTGCCGGAATCAGCGTGGGCGTCCACCGGAAATAAAGTGGATCTTGGTCGATATCTGTGGACGACTCGACCGTTGTGAATATCCCGCTCACCCATACCAGGGACTTCCCCAGCGCAGCCCGACGACTACACTGAGTGACGATGTTGAGGGATGGGGCCGGTCGGCCCAGCAGCACGAGAGGGGGCCCGGAATGAACGATCCAGAGCGGCGCCGGAGGGCGTACATGCGCCCGGACATGCGACGACCCCCGCCGGGGGGGAGAGCGGGGGTCGTCCTCTCCGGACCGACTCGGGGGGGGAGGAGCCGGACCGGGTTAGCACGGTCGCGAACGATCCGTGACTTCCATGGTGTACCCGAGACCCTTCTCAGGCAAACCCACACGCCCCAGCGTACGCCGAATGGCGGCCACCTATGCTCGGGCCCGTGGAAAACCACTCCTCACCGCGCACCGCGGCCTTCTTCGACCTGGACAAGACGGTCATTGCGAAGTCATCGACGCTGACCTTCAGCAAGTCCTTCTACCAAGGCGGCCTGATCAACCGCCGAGCCGTACTGCGGACCGCCTATATCCAGTTCGTCTTCCTGGCCGGAGGCGCCGACCACGAGCAGATGGAGCGGATGCGCGCGTACCTCTCCGCGCTCTGCAAAGGGTGGGACGTCCAGCAGGTGCGGGAGCTGGTCGCCGAGACGCTGCACGACCTCATCGACCCGATCATCTACGACGAGGCCGCCTCCCTCATCGAGGAGCACCACACCGCCGGCCGGGACGTGGTGATCGTCTCCACCTCGGGGGCCGAGGTGGTGGAGCCCATCGGTGAACTCCTCGGCGCCGACCGGGTCGTGGCCACCCGGATGGTCGTCGGCGAGGACGGCTGCTTCACCGGGGAGGTGGAGTACTACGCCTACGGCCCGACGAAGGCGGAGGCCATCAGGGAGCTGGCCGAGGCGGAGGGGTACGACCTGGACCGCTGCTACGCCTACAGCGACTCGGCCACCGACCTGCCGATGCTGGAGGCCGTCGGCCATCCGTACGCGGTCAACCCCGACCGCGCCCTGCGCCGGGCCGCGACCGCACGGGACTGGCCGGTCCTGGTGTTCAACCGCCCGGTGCGCCTCAAGCAGCGGCTGCCCGCCTTCCGGCTGCCGCCGCGCCCGGCGCTGGTGGCCGCGGCGGCGGTCGGCGCCGCGGCCGCGACCGCCGGCCTGGTCTGGTACGCCGCCCGTAAGCGGACAGCCGTCTGACGTCGGGGCCGGACGGATACCGGTCCGGGTGGCCGCCGGGTCCGGCCGCCACCCGGGTCGCCAAGCCATCGCCGTCAAGGCGCCCGCCCATGCCCGCCCCCAGGGTCGGAATCCACCCGCTCCGGACCAGATCGCCCAAAACCGGAGCCAGGGGTTTCGCATCGGGCGGGACGGTAGTACAAAGGAATTAACGGCCCGCGAGACCGAGGACATCCGAGAGGATCACCTGTTGAGCAAGAAGGCCCCACGGACCGAACAGCACGGAAACTGAGCACCCACGCGACGTCGACCCGTCGATTACGGGCCAGCCGCACCAGGCTACGGGCGAAGTACCCGGCCTGATGGGCACATATCGAGGACGCTTGGTAACTCGGCAGACGTGCCAGCGGCGGTACCGATCCCGGTACCGCCGCACCTCTGTCCGCAGACAGCCCCCCGGGCGCAGATCCGCTCAGGCGGCGCCGCGTTGCAGCGCCTCGCAGACCGCGGTGGACTCCCGAACCCCCAGCTCCACCGCCCGCCCGCAGTGCGTGATCCAGGCGCCCATCCCCTCCGGCGTACCCGAGAGATAGCCCTCCAGCGCCGCCAGGTACGCGGCCCGGCCCTGCTCCGCGTGGCCGACCTCGGCCGGGCAGATGGCCTTCGGGTCGAGGCCGCTGCCGATCAGCACGATCCGCTCGGCGGCCCGCGCCACCAGACCGCTGTAGCTGGTGAAGGGGCGCAGCGCCAGGAGTTCGCCATGCACCACGGCGGCGGTGACCAGCGCCGGAGCCTCTCCGCCGGCGACGATCAGCCCGGCCAGGCCCTCCAGCCGGCCGGCCACCTCGGCGGCATCCGGCAGCGGGGCCTCGATCAGCGGCTCGTCGACCGCCTCCCCGGCCTGGCGCGGACGACCCACCGAGCCCGCCGCAGGGGCGTCCGGCAGCACGGCCGTACCGCCGAGCGGCCCGCCCGGCCCGGTCGCCGAGTCGGCGGCCGCCACCAGATGCAGACGCGCCAGCACCCGCATCGGGGACTGCCGCCAGATGGACAGCAACTGCCCGGCCTCGGCGCTCAGCCGCAGCGCGGCGCCGACGGTACGCGCCTCCGGGTCACCGCCGAAGTCGGTGCGCCGGCGCACCTCCTCCAGCGCCCAGTCCGCACCGGACAGCGCCGCCGAGGCGCGGGCGCCTCGAAGGGCCGCCTCGGAGGTGACCTCGTTGCTGCGGCGGCGCATCACCCGGTGCCCGTACACCCGGTCCACGGCCTTGCGGACCGAGTCGACGGCCTCCGGAACCCCGGGCAGCGAGGCCAGAGCGGCCAGCGGATCAGCGGCGTTGGTACTCATAGGCAGCGAGGCTACGCGCCCGCCGACCAGGCCTCTCATCGCCCTGCCAGACAGTGGTGATCGTCATACCGGCCACCGCCGGCCGTCGGGATCCGGCGGCGTGATCCAGGCAGATTTCCCGCAAATCGACCGCACAGTGCGCCTGCCGCGCTACGGAGCGCTACGCTATTTGAACATGAAGATCGCTTTCGTTGGGAAGGGCGGCAGCGGCAAGACCACGCTGTCCTCGCTCTTCATCCGCCATCTCGCAGCCAAGGGCGCGCCGGTCATCGCGGTAGACGCCGACATCAACCAGCACCTGGGCGTCGCGCTCGGACTCGACGAGTCCGCGGCGGCGGCCGTACCGCCGATGGGGGCGCAGCTGCCGCTCATCAAGGACTATCTGCGGGGTTCCAACCCGCGGATCGCCTCCGCCGAGGCGATGATCAAGACCACTCCGCCCGGCGAGGGCTCCCGGCTGCTGCGGGTACGGGAGGAGAACCCGGTCTACACGGCCTGCGCGCGGCCCGTGCGCCTGGACGACGGCGAGGTCACCCTGATGGCGACCGGGCCGTTCACCGAGTCGGACCTCGGGGTGGCCTGCTACCACTCCAAGGTCGGCGCGGTCGAACTCTGCCTGAACCACCTGGTCGACGGGGCGGACGAGTACGTGGTGGTCGACATGACGGCGGGCTCGGACTCGTTCGCGTCCGGGATGTTCACCCGCTTCGACATGACCTTCCTGGTCGCCGAGCCGACCCGCAAGGGGGTCTCGGTCTACCGCCAGTACAAGGAGTACGCCCGGGACTACGGCGTCGCGCTGCGGGTGGTGGGCAACAAGGTGCAGGGCGGGGACGACGTGGAGTTCCTGCGTGCGGAGGTGGGCGACGACCTGCTGGTCACGGTCGGCCACTCGGACTGGGTACGGGCCATGGAGAAGGGCCGCCCCACACCGTTCGACCGGCTGGCGGAGGCGGACCGGCGGGCACTGGGCGCACTCCAGGAGGCGGCGGACGCCTCGTACCACTCCCGGGACTGGGAGCGGTACACCCGGCAGATGGTCCACTTCCACCTGCGGAACGCGGAGAGCTGGGGCAACGCCAGGACCGGGACCGATCTGGCGGCGCAGGTCGATCCCGGCTTCGTCCTCCATGAAGGGCTGGCGACGGGCCCGGGGCAGCCGGCCGGCGGGCAGCGGGAAGGCGCCGTTCCGGCGGGAGCGACCGCCGCCGCCCAATCCGACTGAATTCCCGCTTCCCTGACAGGCCGCCGGCTCGGTGGCCTGTCAGGGTGCGCGCCGGGGTCAGCCCTCCTGGCGGGGCGGGTCAGCCCTCCTGACGGGCGGGCTGGGCTTGTCCGGCCGGGCGGGCGGCGGTAGACGGTGCCGCGCCGGACGGCCGGGCGGAAGCCGGCGGCTGGGCGGCCAGGAACGCCGGCCAGCCGCTCTTGGGAGCCTCGCCGACCTTGAGGGTCCGCATCTTCGCCAGTACCGCCGGGTCCTGGGCGTCCAGCCAGTCGGCCAGCTGACGGAACGACACGCAGCGCACCTCGCTCTTGCCACACACCTTGGCGATGGTCTCCTCGATCGCCCGCATATACGTCTGGCCGTTCCACGACTCGAAGTGGTTGCCGATCACCAGGGGCGCCCGGTTGCCGTCGTAGGCGCGGTCGAAGGCCTCCAGCATGCCGTCCCGGAACTGGTTGCCCCACTCCTGGTGCATCGAGGGGTCGCCCTTGGTCGTGCCGGACTGGTTCACCATGAAGTTGTAGTCCATGGAGAGCGTCTCGAAGGCGCGCCCGGGGACCGGGATCATCTGGAGCGACAGGTCCCACAGGCCGTGGTCCTTGCCCGGCCAGACCTGGTTGTTGACGCCGCTGGTGTCATAGCGCCAGCCCAGGTCGCTCGCGGCGCGGACGAAGTTGGTGCGGCCCTCCAGGCAGGGGGTGCGGGCCCCGATCAGCTCCTTCTCGTAGTCGAAGGGCAGCGGGTTCTCGGCGTTCAGGCCGGAGTTGGTCTTCCACTTCTTCACGAACGCCTTGGCCTGCGCGATCTCGCTCTTCCAGTCCTCGACGGACCAGGTGCCGACACCGCTCTCCGGGCCGCAGAAGTGGCCGTTGAAGTGGGTGCCGATCTCGTTGCCCTCCTGCCAGGCGCCGCGCAGCTCCCGCACGGTGGCCCGGATGCCCTCGGTGTCGTTGAAGCCGATGTCGGAGCGGCCGGGCGAGTGGCCGGGCGCGTCGTAGAGGGTGGACTTGTCCTCCGGCAGCAGATAGACGCCGCTGAGGAAGTAGGTCATGGTCGCACCGTGCTTCCGGCCGACCTGACGGAAGTGCGAGAAGAGCTTCTGGCTGTCCTCTCCGGCCCCGTCCCAGGAGAAGACGACGAACTGGGGCGGCTTCTGACCCGGCTTCAGGCGCTCGGGCCTGCGCAGCCCGGGCTGGATGCCGGTGAACGCGGTCGAGCCGTCGCCGATCAGCCGGACGACGCTCTTGGGGGGCGCGGCCTTCTTGGGGCCGGCCGCGCCCTCGGTGGCGGCGCCACCGAGGGCGCTGCAGCCGGCCAGGCCTGCGGTCAGCGCCACGGCGATCGCGCCGGCAGTGATCCTCTTCGTGGCGGCCATGATCCGCCCACCCTTCTTGGTCCTGGGGATCCCCCCGAGCGCCGCCACCGTCACACCCGAAACGAAGAGAAGAAAATATGACAAGCCGTACTAGACGTACCAATCACCGCATGGGGTGAAAGTGACCCCCAAACGCCTCGAAAAAATTGTCGGAGTCTTTACTCTCCATTACTGTCTGTTTACGCAGAGTTTGAAGTCGGGCCCGTAACCGCAGCGAATCAGCGGACCGGGGCGGCTCCCGCACTGCGCTCCCCCACACCCGAGCCGACCCGGAGGAGACGGAAGCCATGACCGTCTGCACCTCGGCACGGACCGACCGCACCGGACGGTCCGAGCCCGCCTCTCCCCCTTCCCGCGGCACCCGTTTCCGACGGACCCACCGCCGTTCGGGCCCGGGGGAGGAAGGCGGTTCCGGTCGGCGGCGCGACGGCCGGTCCGGCGGGGGCGGCGGCCTACGGGCGCGATACGGCCGTCCCGGCGGCGATGGCCGGCGCTTCCGCGTCCGGGGCGTCGATGTGTCCGCCTCCATCGCCGTCTTCCTGATCGCGCTGCCGCTCTCCCTCGGTATCGCGCTCGCCACCAGCGCCCCGCTCCAGGCCGGCCTGGTGGCGGCGGCCGTGGGCGGTCTGGTGGCCGGGCGGCTCGGCGGGTCACCGCTCCAGGTCAGCGGGCCGGCGGCCGGACTGACCCTGGTCACGGCCGAGCTGATCCAGAAGTTCGGCTGGCGCACCACCTGCGCCATCACCGTGCTCGCCGGTCTCGCCCAGCTCGGACTGTCCCTGCTGCGGGTGGCCCGGTCGGCCCTCGCCGTCTCCCCGGCGATCGTGCACGGCATGCTGGCCGGGATCGGGGTCACCATCGCCCTGGCCCAGCTGCATGTGGTGCTCGGCGGCACCCCGCAGAGCTCGGCCGTGGCCAATGTCCTGGGCCTGCCCGCCCAGCTGGCCGACCTGCATCCGGCGGCCCTCTCCGTCAGCCTGGTCACCATCGCCGTGCTGCTGCTGTGGCCACGGCTCGGTGGCCGGATCGGGCACGCCCTGCGCAAGGCACCGGCCGCGCTGGCCGCCGTCGGCGCCGCCACCCTGCTCGCCGTGCTCGGCGGGATCGCCGTCCCCCGGGTGGAGCTGCCGTCCTGGTCCAGCCACGCCCTGCCCGGGTTGCCCGAGGGCCCGGTGCTCGGCATCGCCACGGGCGTGCTGACCATCACCCTGGTCACCAGCGTCCAGTCGCTGCTGTCGGCGGTCGCCGTCGACAAGCTGGTCGCCGCCCGGCCGGACCCGGCCACCCATGTCCCGCGCTCCGACCTCGACCGGGAGCTGGCCGGCCAGGGCGCGGCCAACATCGTCTCCGGCGCCCTCGGAGGCCTGCCCGTCGCCGGGGTCGCCGTGCGCAGCGTGGCCAATGTGTCGGCGGGGGCGATGAGCCGCCACTCCACGATGCTCCACGGGCTGTGGATCGTGCTGGCCGCCCTCGTCCTCGTCCCCGTGCTGGATCTGATCCCGCTGCCGGCGCTCGCCGCGCTCGTCATGGTCATCGGCGTGCAGATGGTCAGCATCACCCGGATCCGCACCGTCACCCGCCACCGCGAGGCGCTGGTGTACGCGGTGACGGTGAGCGGGGTCGTGCTCATCGGCATCCTGGAGGGTGTGGCCCTCGGCATCCTGGTCGCCGGGGGCACCGCGATGCACCGGCTCACCCACACCCGGATCACCCGGGAGACGGAGGACGGCCTCCAGCGGGTACGGGTGCGGGGCCAGCTGACCTTCCTGGCCGTGCCCCGGTTGAGCCGCGCCCTGCACCAGATCCCGCACGGGGCGCGGGTGGTGGTCGAGCTGGACGGGTCCTTCATGGACCACGCCGCCTACGAGGCCCTCCAGGACTGGCAGACCGCCCACATCGCCCGGGGCGGTCTGGTGGAGATGACGGGCCGGGCGGGGGTACGGATCGGCGAGCGGTCCGCCCGGTCCGCCCGGTCCGCCCGGTCCACCTGCTGCCGACCCTGGACACCCTGGCGCAACCACCACTGCGGCACCCACCCGGCCTCCGCGCCCGAGGAGACCGACGGCGGTGGCCGGGCCACCGGGCAGACCGGCGGCGGTGGCTACCAACTCGCCAGCGGAATCAGCTCGTTCCAGCGTGACACGGCCCCGCTGGTACGCGAGGAGCTGGCCCGGCTGGCCCGGGAGGGGCAGCGGCCCTCACAGCTCTTCCTCACCTGCTCCGACTCCCGGGTGGTGACCAGCATGATCACCGCGAGCGGCCCGGGCGACCTGTTCACCGTGCGCAATGTGGGCAACCTGGTCCCACCGCCCGGCCGCGCGAGCGGTGACGAGAGCGGCGACGACTCGGTCGCCGCCGCCATCGAGTACGCGGTGGATGTGCTGCACGTCCAGTCGATCACCGTCTGCGGCCACTCGGGCTGCGGCGCCATGCAGGCCCTGCTCGACTCGGACGGCGCCCCGGCGGCGGACGGCACCCGGGGAGGGGAAGGCGCCCCGGCGGACGGCACCCGGGCAGGGGACGGCGCCCCGGACGGCGCCCAGGCGGGGGACGGCGCCCAGGCGGTGGTCACGACGCCGCTGCGCCGCTGGCTGCGGCACGGGAAGCCCAGCCTGCTCCGGCTGAGGGACGGCGAGCGCGCCGGAGTCCGGCTCGCGGGCCGGCGACCGGCCGACGCGGTCGAGCAGCTCTGCCTGACCAATGTGGTGCAGCAACTGGAGCATCTACGGGCCCACCCCTCGGTGGCCCGGGGTCTGGCCCTGGGCACGCTGGAGCTGCACGGGATGTACTTCCACGTGGGCGAGGCCCAGGCCTACCTCCTGACGGGTGACCAGGTCGGCGGCGGGGACATGCGGGGCGAGGACATGTGGCCCCTGGACCGGGGGCCGGACCGGGCGCCGGACCGGGGGCATCTGTTCGACCGGGTCACCGCCTCCTCCCCGCCCGCCGCCCAGCCTCCCTCCCTGCCCCCCTCTCCGCCCACCATCCAGCCCTCCTCTCCGCGAGGGCGGGTGATGCCCTCGAAGTGAGCTCTCCGTGAACCTGGGTCCGGTGGGCCCCGTGAACAGGGGAGGCGGCCTCCTCCGTCCACCGCCCGGGAGGAGGGGGTCGCCGTCCGGTCGCACGGGTCACCCATGGGGGTGGCGGACCGCACGGGCGTCCCCTTACCGGCCTCAAAAAGGTCTAAACCAATATGCGGGGGGCTCTTGTCACCCGGGGCTTTCGGCTGATGAGGTATGGGCTGGGACACATAGGACGCCCTGAGAACGGGAGATGTCGTGAGCAACGAAAGCCTGGCCAACCTCCTCAAGGAGGAGCGGCGGTTCGCGCCGCCCGCCGAGCTGGCCGCGCACGCCAATGTGACGGCGGACGCGTACGAGCAGGCCACGGCGGACCGGCTCGGCTTCTGGGCCGAGCAGGCGCGTCGCCTCAGCTGGGACACCGAGCCGACCGAGACCCTCGACTGGTCGAACCCGCCGTTCGCCAAGTGGTTCGCCGACGGCCGGCTGAACGTGGCGTACAACTGCGTAGACCGGCACGTCGAAGCCGGTCACGGCGACCGGGTCGCCATCCACTTCGAGGGCGAGCCGGGAGACAGCCGGGCCCTCACCTACGCCGAACTGAAGGACGAGGTCTCCCGGGCGGCCAACGCGCTGACCGAGCTCGGCGTCCGCAAGGGCGACCGGGTCGCGGTGTATCTGCCGATGATCCCGGAGGCCGCCGTCGCCATGCTGGCCTGCGCCCGCATCGGCGCGGCGCACTCGGTGGTCTTCGGCGGCTTCTCCGCCGACGCCGTCGCCTCCCGCATCCAGGACGCGGACGCCAAGCTGGTCATCACCGCCGACGGCGGCTACCGGCGCAACAAGCCGACCGCGCTCAAGCCCGCCATCGACGAGGCCGTGGCCAAGTGCCCGCAGGTCGAGCACGTGCTGGTGGTGCGCCGCACCGGGCAGGACACCGCGTTCACCGAGGGCCGGGACGTGTGGTGGCACGAGGTCGTGGGCCGCCAGTCCGCCGAGCACACCCCGGAGGCGTTCGAGGCCGAGCACCCGCTGTTCATCCTCTACACCTCCGGCACCACCGGGAAGCCCAAGGGCATCCTGCACACCTCCGGCGGCTACCTCACCCAGGCCGCCTACACCCACCACGCGGTGTTCGACCTCAAGCCGGAGACCGACGTCTACTGGTGCACCGCCGACATCGGCTGGGTCACCGGCCACTCGTACATCGTGTACGGGCCGCTGGCCAACGGCGCCACCCAGGTGATGTACGAGGGCACCCCGGACACCCCGCACCAGGGCCGGTTCTGGGAGATCGTGCAGAAGTACGGCGTCACCATCCTCTACACCGCGCCGACCGCGATCCGCACCTTCATGAAGTGGGGCGACGACATCCCGGCCACGTTCGACCTGTCCAGCCTCCGGGTGCTGGGCTCGGTCGGCGAGCCGATCAACCCCGAGGCCTGGATCTGGTACCGGGAGAACATCGGCGCCGGAAAGACCCCGATCGTGGACACCTGGTGGCAGACCGAGACCGGCGCGATGATGATCTCGCCGCTGCCGGGGGTCACCGAGACCAAGCCGGGCTCCGCCCAGCGCGCGCTGCCGGGCATCGCGGCCACCGTCGTGGACGACGACGCCAACGAGGTGCCCGATGGAGGCGGCGGCTACCTGGTCCTCACCGAGCCGTGGCCGTCCATGCTCCGCACCATCTGGGGCGACGACCAGCGGTTCATCGACACCTACTGGTCGCGCTTCGAGGGCAAGTACTTCGCCGGTGACGGTGCCAAGAAGGACGAGGACGGCGACATCTGGCTGCTCGGCCGGGTGGACGACGTGATGCTGGTCTCCGGCCACAACATCTCCACCACCGAGGTCGAGTCCGCGCTCGTCTCGCACCCCAAGGTCGCCGAGGCGGCGGTCGTCGGCGCCGAGGACGAGACCACCGGCCAGGCGATCGTGGCCTTCGTCATCCTGCGCGGCACGGCCAGCGAGGACGAGTCCCTGGTGGCCGAGCTGCGCAACCACGTGGGCGCCACCCTGGGCCCCATCGCCAAGCCCAAGCGGGTCCTGCCGGTCGCCGAGCTGCCCAAGACCCGCTCCGGCAAGATCATGCGCCGACTGCTGCGGGACGTGGCGGAGAACCGCCAGCTCGGTGACGTCACCACGCTCACCGACTCCTCCGTGATGGACCTCATCCAGTCCAAGCTGCCGAGCGCCTCCAGCGAGGACTGACGGACGAGGACCGCCTGCACCCGGGCCGCCCAGCCCACCGTGACCTCACGGTGGGCTGGGCGCCCTCGTACGTGCGGCGCAGGGCCGGAGCACACCGATCGAGCGCCTTTCCCGGCCACCCGGTACGGTGAGAGGCGACAAGGGTCCGTCAAGATCGGCGGCGCGGTATCACCGGAAGCGGTGACACCGGCTTCCGCCCTGACGCCCGCACAGGTGCGCCGGGAAGTCTGGTCGGCAGGTGTTCAGCCCTGCCCGCACGCCCAGCGACCGGAGGTCCTCCCCGTGGCCGCGCCCACCCCCCGTAAGCCCGACTCCGGCCGGCCCGGCCCCGGCGAGTCCGCCTCCCCGGAGACCGGCTCCCCGGGGACCGCCTCCCTGGAGAACAGCTCCCGCAAGCCCGTCCCCCGCAGCGGTGCGGCGGCGTCCCTGTTCGGGAGGCTGCCGCTGCCGGAGCGCACGTACCTCACCGACGCGCTGCGGACCGAGACGGTCGGCGGACTGCTGCTGCTGGTCGCCGCCATCGCGGCGCTGGTCTGGGCGAACACCCCGCTCGCCGACAGCTACGAGACCGTCCGCGACGCCCATCTGGGGCCCTCCGCGCTCGGGCTCGACCTGTCCGTCCAGCACTGGGCCGCCGACGGGCTGCTCACCGTCTTCTTCTTCGTCGCGGGCATCGAGCTCAAGCGCGAGCTGGTCGCCGGGGAACTGCGCGACCCCCGGGCCGCCGCCCTCCCGGTGGTCGCCGCCGTGTGCGGGATGGCCGTACCCGCCCTCGTCTACGTCCTGACCAACACCCTCGGCGGCGGGGCGCTCGGCGGCTGGGCGGTGCCCACCGCCACCGACATCGCCTTCGCGCTCGCCGTGCTCGCCGTGATCGGGACCTCGCTGCCGTCCGCGCTGCGCGCGTTCCTGCTGACCCTGGCCGTGGTGGACGACCTCTTCGCCATCCTGATCATCGCGGTGTTCTTCACCAGCGGGCTGAACTTCGCCGCGCTCGGCGGCGCGGTCGCCGGACTGGTGCTCTTCCGGCTGCTGCTGCGCGCGGGGGTGCGCGGCTGGTACGTCTACGTTCCGCTGGCCCTGGTCAACTGGGCGCTGATGTACAACAGCGGCGTCCACGCCACCATCGCCGGGGTCACCATGGGCCTGATGCTGCGCTGCCACCGCCGGGACGGCGAGAGCCACTCCCCCGGTGAGCGCGTCGAGCACCTGGTCCGGCCGTTCTCCGCCGGACTGGCCGTACCGCTGTTCGCGCTCTTCTCGGCCGGGGTGCCGGTCACCGGCGGCGCCCTCGCCGAGGTCTTCACCGAGCCGGAGACCCTGGGCGTGGTCCTCGGCCTGGTGGTCGGCAAGACCGTGGGCGTCTTCGGCGGCACCTGGCTGGCGGCGCGCTTCACCCGGGCCTCCCTCAACGAGGACCTGGACTGGGGCGATGTCCTGGCGCTGGCCGCCCTCGCCGGAATCGGCTTCACCGTCTCGCTGCTCATCGGTGAACTCGCCTTCGCGGCCGACCCGGGGACGACCGCCGAGGTCAAGGCGGCGGTGCTGACCGGTTCGCTGATCGCCGCCGTGATCGCCACCGTGCTGCTCAGGCTCCGGGTCCGCAAATACCGGGCGCTGTACGAGGAGGAGGAGCGCGACGAGGACCACAGCGGCGTGCCCGACGTCTACGAGCAGGACGACCCGGCCCACCACCGGCGGATGGCGGCGCTGTACGAGGCGAAGGCCGCCGCGCACCGGAAGCTGGCCGAGGCCGCCGAACGCGGCAGCCCCTCGGAGGCCGCCGAGGTGACGGAGGCAGCCCAGGCGGCCAAGGCCACAGAGGCGGCCGAGCGGGCGGAAGGAGCCGGGCGGGCGGAAGGGGCCGAAGCGGCGGGGGCGCCGCACGACGACGGCGGCCGTCCGGCATGATCTGAGGTCGGACCACACCCTCGACGACCGGGATCCGGTGGATTCCGGGAAACCGGGGCAGCAGCCGTACGGACCCGTCCGACCGCCATAGGGTTCCACCACCGACCACCGCGCTTCAGGAGAGAAGTCCGGGGAGAAGAGGGAGCGACGATGAGCCACCCCGTCGGCAACGAGGCCAACAGCGCCGAGCGCAGCCTCGGCCAGCTGGTCGCGTCGGCCACCGCCGAGATGTCCGCGCTCGTGCACGACGAGATCGCCCTGGCCAAGGCCGAGCTGCGGCAGGACGTCAAGCGCGGCGCGACGGGCGGGGCGGCGGTCAGCGTCGCGGGCGTGTTCGCCCTGTTCTCGCTGCCCGTGCTGAGCTTCGCCGCCGCGTACGGCATCCACAACCTGGGCCTCGGTCTGGCCTGGTCCTTCCTGATCGTCGGCGGCGCGTACCTGGTGCTGGCCGGGCTGCTGGCGCTGCTGGCGGTGACCAAGTTCAAGAAGGTCAAGCCGCCGGAGCGGTCGATCGCCTCGGCGAAGCAGACGGCCGCGATCCTCGGCAACGCCAAGCCGCACCCGCGCCCGGCCCCGCTGGCGGGGGTGGCCGCCGATATGAAGCCGCTCACCGCCGTACCCGCCGACGCCCGCCCGCTCCCCGCCTCCGCCGTATCCGTGTCCGTATCGGAGGCGTCCGTATCGGAGGCGTCCGTATCGGAGGCGTCCGTATCGGAGAAGAGCGGCGAAAGCGGCACCGGGACTGTGGGACGCTCGTCTGCATGACGGTCCCCGAGAGCAGCAGCGGCAGCGGCAACGGCGGAGCCGGCGGCAACGGCAACGGTGGCGGCGGTCCGGTACGTATCGACGGGCCGTGGACCCACCGCGACGTGGCCGCCAACGGAGCGCGCTTCCATATCGCCGAGATGGGCGAGGGTCCCCTCGTCCTGCTGCTGCACGGCTTCCCGCAGTTCTGGTGGACCTGGCGGCACCAGCTTCCGGCGCTCGCCGAGGCCGGGTTCCGGGCCGTGGCCATGGATCTGCGGGGGGTCGGCGGCAGCGACCGCACCCCGCGCGGTTACGACCCGGCCAACCTCGCCCTCGACATCACCGGCGTGGTCCGGTCCCTGGGCGAGCCCGACGCGGCCCTGGTCGGCCATGACCTCGGCGGCTATCTGGCCTGGACGGCGGCGGTGATGCGGCCGAAGCTGGTGCGGCGGCTCGCGGTGTCCTCGATGCCGCACCCCCGGCGCTGGCGCTCCTCGATGCTGTCGGACTTCGCCCAGTCCCGCGCCGGGTCGTATGTCTGGGGGTTCCAGCGTCCCTGGCTGCCCGAGCGTCAGCTGACCGCCGACGACGGCCGGTTGGTCGGCGAGCTGATCCGCGACTGGTCCGGCCCCCGGCTGCCCGACGAGGAGGCGGTCGAGACCTACCGCCGGGCGATGCTGATCCCCTCCACGGCCCACTGCTCGATCGAGCCGTACCGGTGGATGGTGCGTTCGCTGGCCCGCCCGGACGGCTTCCAGTTCAACCGCCGGATGAAGCGGCCGGTGCGGGTGCCGACCCTGCATCTGCACGGTTCGCTGGATCCGGCGATGCGGACCCGCAGCGCGGCCGGTTCGGGCGAGTACGTGGAAGCGCCGTACCGCTGGCGGCTGTTCGACGGACTCGGCCATTTTCCGCACGAGGAGGACCCTGCGGCGTTCTCCACCGAACTGGTCAACTGGCTGAAGGACCCCGAGCCCGACCGGTAGCGACCTTCCGCCGCCCGCCCGCCGACCGCCCGCCACCGAGCGCCGGGAAGCGGCCACTTGCCGGGCGCATACGCCAATTCGGCGCTGCCCAGGCGGTTATGGACCATGGGGGCCGGGCACACGTCGGGGTATGGGCTGGACGCACGACCACGCTGACGTAGTACGCAACCGCCGCTCGGCCTCCGAGCCGCTTCCCCCGAGGGGCGGTCGCCCGGGCCAGGGCCCCGATCCCCGCCTCGGGATCTCCCGCATCCTCCGCCGCCGGGCCCGCTGGGTCTCCGCCCGACTGCGTCACACCCGGAGCTAGGGCCCGGGGCTCAAGAGAACCCCGGGGGCTCAAGAGAACCAGAGGGTCAGAGGGCGCAGCCCTGGCTGTCCACCTGCTGGCCCGCCGTGCTGCCCAGCCGGATGTCCTCGCGGATCTCGTCCACCGTCAGCGCGTAACCGGTGTTCGCGTCGTCCAGCGAGCGGGCGAAGATCACCCCGTACACCTTGCCGTCGGGGGTGAGCAGCGGGCCGCCGGAGTTGCCCTGGCGGACCGTGGCGTACAGCGAGTAGACATCGCGGCGGACCTGGCCCCGGTGGTAGATGTCGGGGCCGTTGGCGTTGATCCGGCCCCGGACGCGTGCCGAGCGCACATCGTAGGCGCCGTTCTCCGGGAAGCCGGCGACGATGGCGCTGTCGCCGCTGCGGGCGTCGGTCTCGGTGAACTGCAGCGGGGTGGCGTCCAGGTCCGGTACGTCGAGTACGGCGATGTCGCGCTCCCAGTCGTAGAGCACCACCCTCGCGTCGTACCGCCGGCCCTCGCCGCCGATCTGGACGGTCGGCTCGTCCACACCGCCGACGACATGGGCGTTGGTCATCACCCGGCGCTCGGCGAAGACGAAGCCGGTGCCTTCCAGGACCTTGCCGCAGCTCGGGGCGGTGCCGACCACCTTGACGATGGAGCGCTTGGCGCGGGCGGCCACCGGGCTGCCGACCAGCGCCGGGTCGGGCGGGCGGACCTCGGTGATGGGCTCGTTGGCGAACGGGCTGAAGACCTGCGGGAAGCCGTTCTGCGCCAGTACGGAGGTGAAGTCGGTGAACCAGGTCGAGGCCTCGGTCGGCATCACCCGGGACACCCCGAGCAGCACCTTGGAGTTGCGGACCTCCTTGCCGAGCGTGGGCAGTGAGGTCCCGGCGAGCGCCGAGCCGATCAGCCAGGCGACCAGGAGCATCGCCACCACGTTCACCAGCGCGCCGCCGGTGGCGTCCAGCGCCCGGGCCGGCGACCAGGTGATGTGGCGGCGCAGCTTGTTGCCGAGGTGGGTGGTGAGGGCCTGGCCGACCGAGGCGACCACGATCACCACCACGACGGCGACGATCGCGGCGGTGGTGGACACCTTGGCGTCCCCGGTGAGGGGGCCCCAGACCAGCGGCAGCAGATAGACGGCGACGAGGCCGCCGCCGAGGAAGCCGATCACCGAGAGGATGCCGACCACGAACCCCTGTCGGTACCCCACGATCGCGAACCACACGGCGGCGACCAGCAGCAGAATGTCGAGCACGTTCACCGTCATTAGCCTCGCAGATTCGTCTCCGGCCGCCCCGATCGGCCCCCGGAGCACAGCTGTCACCCTGTCACGCGCGACAGCCTGTCATGCACGCCAGTCGAGCGGGACGCTCTTCTCCCGGTCCCAGGGCCGCTCCCAGCCGGCGAAGTGCAGGATGCGGTCGATCACCCCGGCCGTGAACCCCCAGACCAGGGTCGACTCCACCGCGAAGGCGGGACCCCGGAAGCCGCTGGGATGGACGGCGGTCGCCCGGTGGGCCGGGTCCGTGAGATCGGCCACCGGCACGGTGAAGACCCGGGCGGTCTCGGCCGGATCGACGGCCCGGAACGGACTGGGGCTGCGCCACCAGCCGAGCACCGGAGTCACCACGAAGGCGCTGACCGGGATGTAGAGGCGGGGCAGCACCCCGAAGACCTGGACGCCGGCCGGGTCGAGCCCGGTCTCCTCCTCGGCCTCCCGCAGCGCGGCGCGCAGCGGCCCGCCGTCCTCCGGATCACCGTCCTCCGGGTCCAGCGCCCCGCCCGGAAAGGACGGCTGCCCGGCGTGCGAGCGGAGGCTGCCGGCCCGCTCCATCAGCAGCAGTTCGGGCCCCCGGGCCCCCTCGCCGAACAGCACCAGCACGGCCGCCTGGCGCCCACCGGTCTCCGGCGGCAGAAAGCGGCTCAGCTGCTCGGGCGCCACACTCCGCGCGGCCCGGGCCACCGGCTCCAGCCACCCGGGCAGCCCCTGCTCCGTCACCGGTACGGGAGGAAGCACCGGCACGGCAGGCGCCTCCGACACGGCAGGCGCCTCCGACACGGCAGTGGGCTCCGGTACGGGAGCGGGCTCCGGTACGGCAGGGGGCAGCGTTACGGGAGCGGGCGCCGCCCCGGCGGGAGACGCCCCGCGCGCGCGGTCACGGGGGTGGTCGCGAACGGGCTCACGAGCCGGTTCACGAGCCGGTTCATGGGCGTGCTCACGGGGAGGGTCGTAGGCGCGGCGGCCGCCGTACCGCCCCGGCTCGGCATGGTCGTACGACCGGTCATCGCGTCTCATCGACACCTCCGGCCTGCCCAACGCCTCGCGGCTGCCATCCGGTTCCCCTCTTCTCCCCTGCTCGTCCCCTGCCCCCGCTCGCCTCACTGCACGGACTCGCCGAGCGGCGGGGCCGGCTTGCCGGGGTAGTCGGGCGGCGGGGAGAGCCGCTGGCCGGGGAAGCCGCCCTTCTCGTACTTGAGCAGCTTGGCCGCCTTCTCGGGGTCCGTTTCCCCCTCCCCGTACGAGGGGCAGAGCGGCGCGATCGGGCAGCAGCCGCAGGCCGGCTTGCGGGCGTGGCAGATCCGGCGGCCGTGGAAGATCACCCGGTGCGAGAGGTCCGTCCACTCCGACTTGGGGAAGATCGCGGCCACGTCCGCCTCCACCTTCTCCGGGTCGTCCTGCTCGGTCCACTTCCAGCGCCGGACGAGCCGGCCGAAGTGCGTGTCGACCGTGATCCCCGGGACCCCGAAGGCGTTGCCCAGCACCACGTTCGCCGTCTTGCGCCCGACGCCCGGCAGGGTGACCAGGTCCTCAAGACGGCCCGGCACCTCGCCGTCGAACCGGTCCCGGAGCGCCGCGGAGAGCCCGAGCAGCGACTTCGTCTTGGCCCGGAAGAAGCCGGTGGGCCGGATCAGCTCCTCCAGCTCCTCGGGTGCCGCGGCGGCCATGTCCTCGGGCGTCGGGTACGCGGCGAAGAGGCGGGGCGTGGTCTGGTTGACCCGTAGATCGGTGGTCTGGGCGGACAGCACCGTGGCGACCAGCAGTTCGAAGGGGTTGCGGAAGTCGAGCTCCGGATGCGCGTACGGGTAGACCTCGCCGAGCTCGCGGTAGATCCGCCGGGCGCGGCGCACCATGGCCAGATGCGACTCCGGCTTGCGGGAGGCCCCAGCCCCGCGTCCGGCACCCGCCGATCCCCCGGCCGGGGCGTTCTCGACGGTCTTCCGGGCCCCGGCCGCCGTCTTCTTGGCCGCGGCGGCCTTCCCGGCCCCGGCAGCCTTTCCATCGGCGGTGGCCTTCTTCGCCGTTACCTTTTTCGCCGTGGCCGTCTTCTTGGCTCCGGTCGCCTTCCTGGCCGTGGCCGTCTTCTTCACCGCGGCCGTCTTCTTCGCCGGCCCCGCAGGCTTCGCCGACCCCTCAGGCCTCGCCGTCTGGTGGTCGCCCCCGTCGGCGGTCACCGGCTGCTCCGCGGCCGTCTCGGCCTCGACCGCCGCCGTCTCGGCCTCAGCGGAACCCTTTGCCACGATCGTCTCCTCCGCGTATCCCGTCGATCCCGTCGATCCCGTCGCCCTCGACCTCTTCCGGACCGTCTTCCCCGTCGCCGCTCGCTGTCCCCGCCTGCCGACCCCCGCCCGCCCACCGGAGACCACCGCACCGTCCTGGACCGGCTTCGGCCGCCTTCCGACCCTCTAGGCAACTTGTCTGATTTGTATGCTTATCATCGAATGGCCGATGCCTGTTCGCCCACAGCGGAATTCCCTTCGGGCGGCCGCGCCCGTATCCCCGCGACCCGTGTTCCCACCGGCGGGTTGGGCACCCGGCCAGCCTAAGCGTCGGCACCCTCATCCGCCCCGGGCACCGACGATCACGACCCAATCGGGGCCCTGCCGTACGGACACGCGTACCAGTGCGTCAAACTTGTTGTGATTGATCGCACTGTTTTACCGTCCGGCATCATGGGATCCGACGTCCCTGAGCAGGTCGACATAGGAGAGATTCGTGGACGACGTTCTGCGGCGCGCCCCGCTCTTCGCGGCGCTCGATGACGAGCAGGCCGCGGAGCTCCGCGCCTCGATGAGTGAGGCAACGCTCGCCCGTGGCGACGCCCTCTTCCACGAGGGCGACCCGGGCGACCGGCTGTACGTGGTGACCGACGGCAAGGTGAAGCTGCACCGCACCTCGCCGGACGGCCGGGAGAACATGCTGGCCGTCCTCGGCCCCGGCGAGCTGATCGGCGAGCTGTCGCTGTTCGACCCGGGCCCGCGTACCGCCACCGCCACCGCGCTGACCGAGGTCAAGCTGCTGGGCCTCGGCCACAACGACCTCCAGCCCTGGCTGAACGCCCGCCCGGAGGTCGCCAGCGCCCTGCTGCGCGCCGTGGCCCGGCGGCTGCGCAAGACCAACGACCAGATGTCCGACCTGGTCTTCTCCGATGTGCCGGGCCGGGTCGCCCGTGCGCTGCTCGACCTCTCGCGCCGCTTCGGTGTGCAGTCGGAGGAGGGCATCCACGTGGTGCACGACCTCACCCAGGAGGAGCTGGCCCAGCTGGTCGGCGCCTCCCGTGAGACGGTCAACAAGGCCCTCGCCGACTTCGCCGGCCGCGGCTGGCTGCGGCTGGAGGCGCGCGCGGTGATCCTGCTGGACGTCGAGCGGCTCGCCAAGCGCTCGCGCTGATCCCCCGCGCCATACGGCTGTACGCAGGGATCCCCCAGACGCCATACGGCTGTACGCAAGGAGGGCCGCCCCGGAAGCTCGGGGCGGCCCTCCTCCGTACCTCTCCGTACTCCCGCCGGAGCTCAGATCAGCCCGTGCTCGCCGAGGTACTCCAGCTGGGCGCGGACCGACAGCTCGGCCGCCGGCCACAGGTTCCGGTCGACGTCCGCGTACACATGCGCCACCACCTCCGAGGCGGTCCGGTAGCCGTCCTCGACCGCCGTCTCCACCTGGGCGAGCCGGCTGGCCCGGTGCGCGAGATAGAACTCGACCGCCCCCTGGGCGTCCTCCAGCACCGGACCGTGCCCGGGCAGCACGGTGTGCACCCCGTCGTCCACGGTCAGCGAGCGCAGCCGGCGCAGCGAGTCCAGGTAGTCGCCCAGCCGCCCGTCCGGATGCGCCACCATCGTCGTACCGCGGCCCAGGATGGTGTCCCCCGTGAGCACCGCCCGGTCGGCCGGGAGGTGGAAGCTCAGCGAGTCGGCGGTGTGCCCGGGCGTGGGCACCACCCGCAGCTCCAGCCCGCCGACCCGTACCGCCTGGCCGGCCCGCAGCCCCTCGTCGCCCAGCCGCAGCGCCGGGTCCAGGGCGCGCACCGTGGTCCCGGTCAGCTCGGCGAACCGCCCGGCGCCCTCGGCGTGGTCGGCGTGGCCGTGGGTGAGCAGGGTGAGCGCGATCCGCTTGCCGAGCCGCTCCGCGGTCTCCACCACGGCCCGCAGATGGCCCTCGTCCAGCGGCCCGGGGTCGACCACGACCGCGAGCTCGGAGCCCGGCTCGGAGAGCAGCCAGGTGTTGGTGCCGTCCAGCGTCATCGGGGACGGGTTGGGCGCCAGGATGTTGACGGCCCGCTCGGTGGCCGGGCCGCTCACCACGGCACCGCGCGGCTGCCCGGGCAGGGCGGCGGCCTCGGTCATCCGTTCTTCCCCCCGTTCGCCGGGGCGCCCTCGGCCGCCACCAGCTTGGTGAACTCCTCGTGCCCCGGCCAGCTCAGCACCACCTGGTCCCCTTCCAGCCGGGCCCGCGCCAGTACGGGGGCGAGGTCCCGCCCGCCGGCCGCGGCCAGCGCCTCGGCGGGTGACCCGTACGGCAGCAGCGAGCGCAGAGTGGCGATGGTCGGGGGCATCATCAGCAGCTCGCCCCGGTCGTAGCCGGCGGCCGCCTGGTCGGGCCCGATCCACACCGTGCGGTCGGCCTCCGTGGAGGAGTCGGCGGCATCGGCGTCCCGGGTGCGCTGCCCGGACGGCAGCGCGGCGACGAAGAACCAGGTGTCATAGCGGCGGGGCTCGAACTCGGGGGTGATCCAGCGCGCCCAGGCGCCGAGCAGATCGGAGCGGAGGACCAGCCCGCGGCGGTCCAGGAAGTCGGCGAAGCCCAGCTCCCGGGCGATCAGGGCGGCCCGGTCCGCCTCCCAGTCGTCCCCGGTGGTGTCCTCGACCACGCTCGCCGCGGTGGGTCCGGCGAGCAGGACGCCGGCCTCCTCGAAGGTCTCCCGGACCGCGGCGCACACGATGGCCTGCGCCTCGGCGGCCCCGGGCACCCCGAGCCGGCCGGCCCACTCGGCGGGCGCCGGACCGGCCCAGCGCACCGGCTGCTCGTCCCGCGGGTCGACCCCGCCGCCCGGATAGGCGTACGCACCGCCGGCGAAGGCCATGCTGGTGCGGCGCCGGAGCATATGGACCTCGGGCCGCCCGCGTCCGGCGTCGCGCAGCAGCAGTACGGTCGCGGCCCGCCGGGGCTCGGCGACCGCCAGCTCGCCGGCGGCCAGGGCACGGATGCGGTCAGGCCATTCGGGCGGATACCACTGACCATTGGACATGGCCGGAGCCTATGCGCAACGGCCCTGATGTTCGAGAGGGGATCTCGCGGACCCCGGCTCCCCCGAGACTCCGGCCGCCGGGGTACGGGGCACCGGCGGCCCCGTACCCATCCGCCTCCGGGCGTCCCGCCCGTCGCGGCGGCTCAGTCCTCGACCAGCTCGACCTGGATCTCGACCTCGACCGGGGCATCCAGCGGCAGCACCGTGACGCCCACCGCGCTGCGCGCGTGCACGCCCTTGTCACCGAGGACCTGGCCGAGCAGTTCGCTGGCCCCGTTGAGGACCGCGGGCTGACCGGTGAAGTCGGGCGCCGAGGCGACGAAGCCGACGACCTTCACCACCCGGGCGATCCGGTCCAGGTCCCCGGCCACCGACTTCACGGCGGCCAGCGCGTTCAGCGCGCAGATCCGGGCAAGCTTGTGGGCCTCCTCCGGGGTGACCTCACCGCCCACCTTGCCGGTGAGCGGAAGCTTGCCGTCCACGATGGGGAGCTGGCCGGCGGTGTACACGTACACCCCGGTCCGTACCGCCGGCTGGTACGCGGCGAGCGGCGGCACCACGTCCGGCAGGGTCAGGCCCAGCTCGGCCAGCGCCGACTCGACCCGCCCGGTCACGCCTTCTCCCGCTTGAGGTAGGCCACCAGCTGCTCGGGGTTGTTCGGCCCGGGCACGACCTGGACGAGCTCCCAGCCGTCCTCGCCCCAGGTGTCCAGGATCTGCTTGGTCGCGTGCACGAGAAGGGGCACGGTCGCGTATTCCCACTTGGTCATGGGGGCGACTGTATCGGCTGCCACCGGCGCCCCCCGCACCCCGACCCCGGCACCCGGGCCGCCCGCAGCCGAATCGGTCGGGCTGCTGATTGCGCCGGGACCGGACTGGTTAGGCTCGATGACGTGAGCAGGCTCCAGGTCGTCAGCGGCAAGGGCGGTACCGGTAAGACGACGGTCGCCGCCGCCCTCGCGCTCGCCCTCGCCACCGAGGGCAAGCGGACCCTCCTGGTGGAGGTCGAAGGCAGGCAGGGCATCGCCCAGCTCTTCGGGACGGAGGCGCTTCCGTACGAGGAGCGCAAGATCGCCGTCGCTCCGGGCGGCGGGGAGGTGTACGCGCTCGCCATCGACGCCGAGCGGGCGCTGCTCGACTACCTCCAGATGTTCTACAAGCTCGGCTCGGCGGGCCGGGCCCTGAAGAAGCTCGGCGCGATCGACTTCGCGACCACCGTCGCCCCAGGCGTGCGGGATGTGCTGCTGACCGGGAAGGCGTGCGAGGCGGTACGCCGCCGGGACCGGCGTACCGGGGAGCCCGCGTACCACCATGTGGTCATGGACGCCCCGCCCACCGGGCGGATCACCCGGTTCCTCAACGTCAACGACGAGGTGGCCGGGCTGGCCAGGATCGGCCCGATACACAACCAGGCGCAGGCGGTGATGCGGGTGCTGAAGTCCCCGCAGACCGCCGTCCACCTGGTGACCCTGCTGGAGGAGATGCCGGTCCAGGAGACCGCGGACGGCATCGCCGAGCTGCGCGAGGCCGACCTGCCGGTGGGCGGCGTGCTGGTCAACATGGTCCGTCCGCACGTCCTGGACGAGGACGCGGTACGCGCGGCCGGCGGCGACCACCGCGAGGAGATCACCCGGGCGCTGACCGCCGCCGGGCTCGGTGGGGCGGAGGCGCTGGTCGGCCCGCTGCTGGACGAGGCCGCCGAGCACGCCGAGCGGGTGGCCCTGGAGCGGGAGCAGCGCGAGACCCTGGCGAAGCTGAGGGTGCCCACCTGCGAACTGCCCTTCCTCGGGGAGGGCGCGGACATCGCCGGCGTCTACCGGCTGGCGCGGGAACTGCGGAAGCTCGGGGTGGGCGCGTGAGTGGCGTGAGCACGGAGCCGGTGGCGGGGGCCGATCTCGGCACCGCCCTCGAAGGGGTGCCCGGCCTGGAGGTCGACGCGCTGCTGGACGACCCGGGGACCCGCATCGTGGTGTGCTGCGGCGCGGGCGGGGTCGGCAAGACGACGACCGCGGCGGCCCTCGGCGTACGGGCGGCGGAGCGCGGCCGACGGGTGGTGGTGCTGACCATCGACCCGGCCCGCCGGCTCGCCCAGTCCATGGGCATCGACCAGCTCGACAACGTGCCGCGCCGGGTGGACGGCATCCACCCCGGCGCCGACGGCGAACTGCACGCCATGATGCTGGACATGAAGCGGACCTTCGACGAGATCGTCGAGGCGCACGCCGACCCGGCCCGGGCCGCCGCCATCCTGGGCAACCCCTTCTACCAGTCCCTGTCGGCCGGCTTCGCGGGCACGCAGGAGTACATGGCGATGGAGAAGCTGGGCCAGCTGCGGGCCCGGGACGAGTGGGACCTGATCATCGTGGACACCCCGCCGTCCCGCTCGGCGCTGGACTTCCTGGACGCGCCGAAGCGCCTGGGCTCCTTCCTCGACGGGCGGTTCATCAAGCTGCTGATGGCCCCGGCGAAGGCGGGCGGCCGGGCCGGGATGCGCATCCTCAACGCCAGCATGTCCATGATGACCGGGACGCTGGGGAAGCTGCTGGGGGGTCAGTTCCTCCAGGACATCCAGACCTTCGTGGCCGCGATGGACACCATGTTCGGCGGCTTCCGCACCCGGGCGGACGCCACGTACCGGCTGCTCCAGGCCCCCGGCACCGCCTTCCTGGTGGTGGCGGCGCCCGAACCGGACGCGCTGCGGGAGGCCGCGTACTTCGTGGAGCGGCTGGGGGCGGAGCGCATGCCGCTGGCCGGACTGGTGCTCAACCGCGTCCACGGCACCGGCGCGACCGGGCTCTCCGCGGAGCGCGCCCTGGCGGCCGCCGAGACCCTCGAACAGGAACCGGGGGACGCCTCGGCCTCCGACCTGGCGGCCGGTCTGCTCCACCTCCATGCCGAGCGGATGCAGGTGATGGCCCGTGAGCAGCGGACGCGGGATCGTTTCACCTCGCTCCACCCGGAGGTCCCGGTGACAGCGGTGCCCGCGCTGCCGGGCGATGTGCACGACCTCTCCGGCCTGCGCGCCATCGGCGACCGGCTGGCGGCGGGTCATGCGGCGGGCCACGGCGGCTGAGCGCCCACCTCCGTGGTTCAGCCGACCGCCGCGTACTCCTCGTAGGTCTCGTCGTCCTCCAGCGCGACCGGCAGGATGCCGGCGCTCCGCTCGTACTCCGTCCGCGCGGTCTCCAGCAGACGGCGCCACGAGGTGACGGTGGGCCGTCTGCGCAGCAGCGCCCGGCGCTCACGCTCCGTCATACCGCCCCACACCCCGAACTCGACACGGTTGTCGAGGGCGTCCGCGAGGCACTCCGTGCGCACCGGGCAGCCGGTGCAGACCGCTTTGGCCCGATTCTGCGCCGCTCCCTGCACGAACAGTTCGTCCGGATCGGTGGTGCGGCAGGCGGCCTGCGCACTCCAGTCAGCTACCCAGCCCATACCGGCGCCGTCCTCTCCCGAATCGAGGCTCCCCCACGGCGGTTGCGGCATATTCACCGCTACCAGTTGAGGACGTTACGGAAGGTGGGCAGAGCGCAACACCCCCGTGGGGCCCAATCTTGAATGGCCCGATCGGACTATGTGTGCGCGAGAGATCACCCAGGGGAGTGAGCGGGTTCCATAACTGACGCTTCCTCGCCTAAGCTCCTCCGAACCTGCGCCTTCACGCCCCCGGGACGTTCCGGGCTTGGCCGGGCAGGGCCGTGTGCGGCGGGCGGCGGGCGGCGGCGGTGATCGGTACGGCGTACGGGCGCGGTGTGCGGTACCCGGCCGCGGGGGTGGGGGAGCGGCGGGGAACGGGTCCGATGGACGGGCCGAGCGCGGTGGGGGTGGGGGGTCGGGGCGGTCCAGACCACCTTAGGCCAAGGCATTGCCCGCTGTCCGGCGATTCCCCGGATCCCCGCCTTCTTCCCTCTCTGCGCCCCCTCCGCTCCCCCGCCGCCTTTCTCCCCTCTCTCCCTCTCTCCGCCCCCTTCCCCCTCCTCCCCCTCTCTCCGCCCCCTTCCCCCCTCCCCCGCCTCCTCCCCCTCTCGCCCCTTCCCCCCTCCCTTCTTCGCTCCCCCGCTTCCCTTTCCTCCCGATTCCCCTCCCTCTCTTCTTCCTTTCCCTCCCTCTCCGGGCCCCCGGATGTTCCGATCCGGTACCTATCCGTACGCGAAGCCCCCGAAAGGCCCGTCCTCCCTCGGAACGGCGCGGACGACGGATTAGGCTTCGGGCATGCCAAAGAAGCGCTCGGGCGGGGGTCTGACCGGGACCCAGCAGGCCGCCAAGTTCCTCGGGGTCAGCGTGCTGTCCGGAGCCGTCCTGGCCGGACTCGCACTCCCCGCAGCCGGTGTGCTGGGCCTCGCGGCGAAGGGCACGGTCCAGGGGTTCGACGAGATCCCGGCCAATATGAAGCGCCCCCCGCTGAGCCAGCGCACCACCATCCTCGATGCCAACGGCGGACAGATCGCCACCGTCTACTCCCGCGACCGCACGGTGGTGGATCTCAAGGGCATCTCCCCGTATATGCAGAAGGCGATCGTCGCGATCGAGGACTCGCGCTTCTACGAGCACGGGGCGATCGACCTCAAGGGCGTGCTGCGCGCGGTCAACCGGAACGCCCAGTCCGGCGGAGTGGCGCAGGGCGCCTCGACCCTGACCCAGCAGTACGTGAAGAACGTCTTCGTGGAGGAGGCCGGCGACGACCCCGACAAGGTCGCCCAGGCCACCCAGCAGACCCTCGGCCGCAAGATCCAGGAGCTGAAGTACGCGATCCAGGTCGAGGAGGAGCTGGGCAAGAAGAAGATCCTGGAGAACTACCTCAACATCACCTTCTTCGGGCAGCAGGCCTACGGCGTCGAGGCGGCCGCCAAGCGGTACTTCTCCAAGTCGGCCAAGGACCTCACCCTCCCCGAGTCGGCGATGCTGGCCGGCCTGGTCCAGTCACCGAGCCGGTACGACCCGGTCAACGACGTCGAGGAGGCCACCAAGCGCCGCAACACGGTGCTGGCGCGGATGGCGGCCGTCGGCGACATCAGCGCCGCCGAGTCCAGGGAGGCTCAGGCGACGCCCATCAAGCTGGCGGTCAGCCGGCCCAAGAACGGCTGCATCACCGCGGTGGACGGCGCCGGCTTCTTCTGCGACTACGTGCGCGAGGTCTTCCTCTCCGACCCGGTCTTCGGCAAGACCCGGGAGGAGCGCGGCAAGGTCTGGAACCAGGGCGGTCTGACCATCCGGACCACCCTGGACCCGAAGGCCCAGAAGTCGGCCCAGGAGTCGATCAAGAACCACGTCTACCAGAACGACAAGGTCGCCACCGCGGTGACCATGGTCCAGCCGGGCACCGGCAAGGTGCTGGCGATGGGCCAGTCCAAGCCGTACGGCTTCGGGAAGAACGAGACCCAGATCAACTACTCGGTCAACCACTCCATGGGCGGGTCGAACTTCGGCTTCCCGGTCGGTTCGACCTTCAAGCCGTTCGTGGCGGCCGCGGCCCTGGAGCAGGGCAAGGCGGCGAACCAGGTGTACCCGGCCCCGTACGAGATGCCGTACCCGGACAACATCGCCAAGTGCGGCGGTGCCCCGTGGCGCAACTACGACAACTCCCAGAAGGTGGAGAACGAGAACGAGAAGGAGGTCGGCCCGTACCCGCTCCGTGAGGCCATGGAGATGTCGGTCAACACCTACTTCGTGCAGATGCTCGCCGACATCGGCATGTGCCCGGTCACGGAGATGACCGACAAGCTGGGCGTGGTGATGGGCAACGGGAAGAAGCTCCCCGAGAACCCCTCCTCCCTGACCCTCGGCTCGGACGGCATGTCCCCGCTGACCATGTCCACCGCCTACGCGGCCTTCGCCAACCGGGGCACGTACTGCACCCCGACCGCGATCGAGTCGATCAAGACGGCGGACGGCAAGAGCCTGGCGGTGCCGAAGACCCGGTGCAACCGGGCCATGTCGGAGAAGACCGCCGACACGATCAACCATCTGCTGGGCGGAGTGGTCGACTCCGGTACAGGTCAGGAGGCCGGTCTCACCGGCCGGGACAACGCGGGCAAGACCGGTACCACGGACTTCCGCAAGAACGCCTGGTTCGTCGGCTACACGCCGAACCTCTCGGGAGCGGTCTGGGTCGGCAGCCCGACGCAGACCGTGAAGATGGAGTACATCACCATCGGCGGGGAGTACCACGACAAGGTCTTCGGTGGCCGGGTGCCGGGACCGATCTGGCGGGACGCCATGACCGGTGCGCTGGACGGCGTGGCGGCCACGCCCTTCGCCAGTGTGACCATCCCGGAAGCTCCCAAGGAGAACCAGCCCGACCCCAGTACGAGCCCCTCGACCGGCACCGACGACGCCAAGCCCGGCGACGGCGGCACCTTCAACGGCGGGACCGGGGACGGGGACGGGGACCGTGGGAAAGGTGACGACGAGGGCGGCTGGTTCGACTGGGACAACGGCAACGACAACGGCGGCCGGGATGGGAACGACGACCCGCTGGGCGGCATCACCCTCCCGCCGGACGTGATCGGCGGCGCAGGCGGCCAGCGCGACGGCGGCACCGACGGCGGCTGGCGCTGACCCCGCCCCGTAGCACCTGATGCCAAAGGGGGCCTGCCACCGACCAACCGGTGACAGGCCCCCTTCGTCCTACGTCTTCGCCCTCGTGGGCTCCGCTCAGCCGGCGAGCAGCTGCTTGACGACCGCCGCGACCCGCCCGCCCTCGGCGCGGCCGGCCACCTTCGGGTTGACGATCTTCATCACGGCACCCATCGCGCGAGGGCCCTCGGCACCGGCGGCGCGGGCCTCCTGCACCGCCTGCGCGACGATCTCCCGCAGCTCGTCGTCGCCGAGTTGCTTCGGCAGGTACTCGTCGAGCACGACGCCCTCGGCCCGCTCCCGCTCGGCCTGCTCCGTACGACCGCCCTGGGCGAACGCCTCGGCCGCCTCGCGGCGCTTCTTCGCCTCCCGGGCGATCACCTTCTGCACCTCGTCGTCGGAGAGCTCGCGCGCCTCCTTGCCCGCGACCTCCTCCTTGCTGACGGCGGCGAGGGTGAGGCGGAGCGTCGAGGAGCGCAGCTCGTCCCGCGCCTTGATCGCCGTGGTGAGGTCTTCGTGGAGCTTGGCCTTGAGGGTGGTCATACGGACAAGTGTGTCAGGTGCGCCGCGCAGGCCGCCCACCCATTTTCCGCGACATTCCGAGTCTGGGACGATGGCGTCATGCGCGCGCGATACGGAGTCCCCCTGAAAGTCACCGCAGGAATCGCGGCGGTCGGCGCCGCCGGTCTGCTCTACGCCGCCGGCTTCGAGGCCCGCTCGTTCCGGCTGCGACGTGTCACCGTCCCCGTACTGCCTCCCGGCTCCCGCCCTCTGCGCGTACTCCAGGTGTCCGACATCCACATGGTGAGCGGTCAGCGCAAGAAGCGCGCCTGGCTCCAGTCGCTGGCCGGGCTGCGACCGGACTTCGTGGTCAACACCGGTGACAACCTGTCAGACCCCGAGGGCGTACCCGAGGTCCTGGACGCCCTCGGCCCGCTCCTCTCCTTCCCCGGCGTCTACGTCTTCGGCTCCAACGACTACTACGGCCCCAAGCTGCGCAACCCGGCCCGCTATCTGCTGGAGAAGACGCAGGGGCGGCACGGGCTGAACGGCAACGCGCCCGCCGAGGGCGTCGTCCACAACCCCTGGGAGGACATCCGGGACGCCTTCGACGCGGCGGGCTGGCTGGACCTGACCAACACCCGGGGCAAGCTGAAGCTGGACGGCCTGGAGCTGGCGTTCACCGGTCTGGACGACCCGCACATCAAGCGGGACCGCTACGAGAAGGTGGCCGGCGGGCCCGACCAGGACGCCGACCTCTCGATCGGCGTCGTCCACGCCCCCTATCTGCGCTCCCTGGACGCCTTCACCGCGGACGGCTACCCCCTGGTCCTGGCCGGCCACACCCACGGGGGCCAGCTGTGCGTCCCCTTCTACGGCGCCCTGGTCACCAACTGCGACCTGGACACCGACCGCGTCAAGGGCCTCTCCACCCACCAGTCCGGCGGCCACACCTCCTACCTGCACGTCTCCGCCGGCTGCGGCACCAACCGCTACACCCCCGTCCGCTTCGCCTGCCCGCCGGAAGCGACCCTGCTGACCCTGGCCCCCCGGGAGGCGTAGCCGCCGGGCCCCTCCCGGCCCCGGGCCTCTGATCACGGTTGTTGATCACGGTTTCGTACGGTGGAGTGATGTCTGCCCCGTACTCGACGCATGTGCCCGCCTCCGCGGTCGTCCCCCCGGTACGCCGTCCGTACGCCGCCGTCTTCCGCCTGCTGATCGCGCTGGCGGCGGCCACGGGCATCGCCATCGACCTGTCGTCTTCTTCTCCGAGCCGGATGCTCGGCCACTTCACCATCCAGAGCAACCTGCTGGTCGCCCTCGTCCTGGCCGTCTCCGCCCGCCGCGCCTGGTCCGGCCGCCCACCCCTGCGGCCCGCGCTCACCACGGCGGTGCTCCTCTACGCCCTGACCGGCATCCCTCTGACGACGCCGGGCGCGGCCTCCGGCTGGCACACCCTGGCCGACCTGCTCCTCCGCACCGCGGTCCCGCTCGCCCTGCTGGCCGACTGGTTCCTGCTCACCCGCCCCGGCGGCCTGCGCGCCCACCACGCGCTGCTCTGGCTCCTCTACCCGGCCGCCTACCTGGCCTTCACCCTCATCCGCGGCGCCGCCCTCTCCCCCGGCACCCCCGCCCGCTACCCGTACCCCGTCCTGGACGTCCCCGCCCACGGCTACGGCGGCGTCCTTGCCGACGCCCTCCTCCTCGGCGCCTCCATCCTTGCCCTGGGCCTCGCCCTGGTCGGCCTCGACCGCCTCCGCCCGGCGGTGCGCGAGCCCATCAACCGGATTTCGCCTCCGGGCGCGGGTGGGCTAGAGTAAACGTCGTCGCCGAGAGACACGGCGACATCGGGGTGTGGCGCAGCTTGGCAGCGCGCTTCGTTCGGGACGAAGAGGTCGTGGGTTCAAATCCCGCCACCCCGACGCTGGTCAGAGGCCCATTCACGTGATCGTGAATGGGCCTCTCTCGTGCCCGGGGAGCCAAGCGTTTCCGATCCAGCCACTACGTCAGCCTCCCCGGAGTCATGCGCCTCGCCATCCTCTTGATCCCTCGGCAAAGATCACGTCCATTTACTCAGCACCCTTAGTGATCACGGGCCGGAGCTGCTTGCGGTAGAAGACCTCCGTGGTCGTCTGACTGCTGTGTCCGACCAACAGCGCGATGCTTTCCAGCGGGACGCCGTGGTCTGAGAGCAATGACACGAAGCTGGTCCGCGTTTCCCGGGTTATCCACTCGTCTGGCTTCAGGTCGACGCCCGGCGTCTTGACCGCTTTGACGATGATGGCGCGGAAGTCACGTCGGACGTTGGCCGCGTCGAATGGTTCGCCGCTCCGGGTTGTGAAGACGAGACCGGTTGCGCTCCATTCCTTCCCCTTGGACACACGTTCGTCCTTGTGCCATCGCATGTGTTCCTCGAGCGCTTCGACCACCATCCTCGGCAGCCGCGCCCCAAGCGACGCTGGGAAGTCAGGCCAGGTGCCGAACGACTTCTACCAACCGATCATCGCGGCCCTTTTCGGCACAGATTAACCCACGCGTTCTTCCCGGCACCCGCACGGCGGGATGGAGACGCGGTAGTCCTGGCAGCGTCCAGCATGCCGACGCTGGAGATCGCGAGCCGTCTCAACAGGTCCGATGACGACAAAGCCACGCTCGATGCTCTGCGGGTCACAGTAGACCGGCTGGCCTCAGAGTACCCGTTTACCGAGTGAACAGCTCCTCATTGAGGAACGGCAATTTCTGTGCCGTGTCGTCGAACTCCATACGAAAAGCCTCACGCTCGCGCAGCACCGCGAGGTGCTCGCGGTGTCTGGTTGGGTCGCCCTACTGGTCTGCTGTGTCGAGTACGACACCGGCGCACGCCACGCGGCTGAGTCGACGCGCCAGGCGACCCTCTCCCTCGCCAACGAGGCTGACCATGCGGAGGTCGCAGGGTGGGCGCACGAGCTGCGGGCGTGGTTCGCTCTCACCACCGGCGACTACCGCGGCGTCATCGCAGCGGCGCAAGCCAGGTCCGAAAGGGCAAAGCACCACGGCGTGGCCGTACGGCTTGCAGGCCAGGAAGCCAAGGCGCGAGCCCAGACAGGGGACCGTCGGCAAGTCGAAGTGGCATTGGACAAGGGCGGCGGTTGCTCGAAGGAATTCCGTACCTCGAGAACCTGGGTCCACCACTTCGTGATGGACCCAGCCAAATTCGAATTTTACGCCATGAACTGCTACCGCCTGGTAAGCGAAGGAAAACTTGCATGCACACTCACCGAAGAAGTGCTGAGGGCGGGACAGAATTCGACGGCACCGAGCCCTCACCGATGCACAAACACAGAAGTACGGGTCACCCTCGGAGTCACGGCCGCGCGTGAGGGCGACGAGGAGCAAGCACTCATCATGGGGGGAGCGGGCCCTCGAAGGGACCGTCAGTCGGTACCCTCGCTCATCAGGATCAGCCGCGAGCTCGCTGCCAATGAAGCATCGCTACACCTCGGAGCCAGCCGCACGGGCTACCTCGCTCGACTGCATGCGCTAGGGCAGAAGAAACCCGGGTTCCCGCCTCAGTACCCATCCAAGTCTTGCACAGGCCCGACTTAGTACTTGAATGGGTCGGCGCAACCACGGAGCCGCAAACGAACATGCGTGGGCAAGAAGTTCTTACACTCGCCGTACAGGTCATCCAGCCCTTTCTCTTGCAGTTTTCCTCTAAGGATGTCGTAGAGATCCAGTAGTCGAATCACATCTCCGACCGCATATTCAAGTTGCTCATCGCTCAGCGAATCAGCCGTCCAATCCGTAAAGCGAATACGCTTGTCAAGAAAAAGGCCAAAGTGGCGCGCCATAAGGTACTTCAGCGAATACTTCTCTGCCATTTCCCCTGGCGAAAGAATCTTAGCGGCGATCTTAGTGCAGGCCACATTATGCGGTTCGACATCCCACGCATGCGCCATGAAGGAAAGGTCAAACGGAGCGTGATGGAAAACCTTCTCCACACGCGCATCCGCAAGGAGACGTGCCAGCAAGGGCGGCACCCTGCCTGCTACACCAGTAACGATGAACGTTCCAACCCCAGGCGAATGTAGTTGACACGTTCCAATCATCGCCTCTGCCGGTTCCAAACCATTCGTCTCAATATCCCATGCCACGCGACCGCTCTCGGCCAATCGGCGATATATATCGAGAGTGAGGTCACGGGGCATCACGCGAACTGGCCCCGAAGCAGGAGCATCACGGGTAAAGTTTGGTACTGACACTGAGCACGCCCTCCAAGTCATCCTTGAAGAATTCATAAAGAGATCCGCCCTCGCGGCATGTGAGAGCCGGGACGGAACCACTACGACTGTCTTTGTGATGGTAGAGGGTGACCACGAAGCGCTTATCTATTCGATATGCGGTGAAGGCCCTAAAAACAGGAGTTGTATAGATCTCCACCCGTCCGGTGTGATTATTGCCATCAAGTTGCTTATACCCATCAATCGCCTCATTAAGCTTGCTACGGACATCGGGCTGAGACATATTGAAGCGGGTCGAGAGCAGCTTGACGCAGGCGTTGTCATTGGGGTCAGGGAGACACACTCTGATCTTCGTGTCGCTCTGTGTTGCCAGATGCTGAAGGTGCACGTGGTGTGTGTTCCGCCATGTCGTAGCCCATGCGGCGAAGACATCAAGCTGCTTCGCTGATCCCAACGAAGCGTCCCAATCGACAACCTTGGTGTAGTCGGTGCTGATGGACTCGACACCGGAGACGTAGATGTCGTGCTTCAGCCTGACCACTTCCAACATCTCTTCAAAGAACGAGCGGCGACCGACCAGATCCCAGATTGTGGCGAGAGCAACTGAAGCGATCAAGAGCCCGCCAGTCTGGTTGGCGAGAGTCCCGAGCGACTGGTGCTCCTTGAACCAGGCAATGCCCGAAGCCCACAGCAATGCCCCACCTACGGCTACGGTGATGCCGGCCACGAGCCAGTACTTCAGGTTCGTGACCAAGCGGTACACGTTGGGAGTCGCCATCCATCGCCCTCTCTCATCTCGGCAGACGCTATCTGCTGCCACTGACAACGAAGGCAGGCCGCTGCCACTGCCCCCTTGTGCGAAGCCGACTGTATCGGCAGGTGTCGGGTCGTCTGAGGTAGTTGTCCCAACTCGCGACACCGCGCAGCCCCCATGGGGGCGACCCCTCACAATGACTCCCAAGAGGGCGCAGGATGGGGGCGGGCGTCTGGGGCCAAACAAGACGGGCCCACCAAGTCCGTCCCAGACGGTAGTGGACGATGACGGAGCCGAACGCGCAGAGCAGCACTCCCAATGCAAAGTCGCACAAGGGCTGATCGCGTTCGGGACGAAGAGGTCGTGGGTTCAGGTCCCGCCGCCCCGACAGTGAAGTACCAGGTCAGGGGCTTGATCCAGTGAGTGGATCAAGCCCCTGAGAGTTCCTGGAAACCGTTGGGGAGAAATCTGGGAGAGGATTCTTTTCGGCTTCTTCCAGGAGCAGTCTGCAGTGCCCCAGAAAGAGCGGCGCCTACGCGCCCTCGGATCTGCGCCTTCGCGAATCCGGGGCTCGTAGCTGACCAGGAACACCGCGGAGGATCGCCCCAACGGCCGTCAGGAACACCGCACACGGCGGATCATCGCTCAGCGTCTCGTCCCGACCACGCCCGTGCGCTCGCATAGCGGGTAGGGGCATTGCGGGAGGACCGCAGCTGGCCACGGAGGCAGGCATCGCCGTCGGGACGCTGAGCCGTCTGGAGAGCGAGGGAGCGATCCAGCCAGGGTCGCGTCACCGTCAGCTCGGTCGCCGAGGCACTAGAGATCTCCCTCGATGAACTCTTCCACAAAGTCCGGGCCTCTGGTCCGCTGGGGACGAAGGCCGCATGCGCCCGGTGAAGGCTGAGGTGCCGCGACCGCCGGATCGGGGCGGTCGCGGCAGCGCGAGAGGGCGGGTCAGGACTCCGGGGTGCCGCCGAAGCGGGCGCGGTAGGAGTCGAGGTCTTCCTCGGTGATCTTGGCGAAGAGGACGGGGGGGACGGTGAAGGGGGTGCCGGGGGGGATGGAGGCGAGGGCGCGGGCCTGTTCGGGGGTGGCCCAGGTGGCGGTGTCGGACTCCAGGGCGAAGGCGCCGCGCATGGCGGCGGCCGTGGTGGGGATGAAGGGCTCGGAGACGACCGCGTAGAGGTGGATCAGGTTCATCGCGGTGCGCAGGGTGAGGGCGGCCGCGTCGGGGTCGGACTTGATCTCCAGCCAGGGCGCCTTCTCCTCCAGGTAGGAGTTGCCGGCGGACCAGAGGGCGCGCAGGGCGGCGGCGGCCTTGCGGAACTGAAGGGCGTCCATGTGCTCCTCGTACTCGGCGAGGAGGCGGGCGATTTCCTCGCCCAGTCGCGTCTCCGCCTCGCCTGCCGCGTGTCCGGCGGGGACCTCGTCGCCGAAGCGCTTGCGGGAGAAGGACAGGACGCGGTTGACGAAGTTGCCCAGGGTGTCCGCCAGGTCCTTGTTGACCGTGGCGGTGAAGTGCTCCCAGGTGAAGGAGGAGTCGTCGGACTCGGGGGCGTTGGCGATCAGGAAGTAGCGCCAGTAGTCGGCGGGGAGGGTGGCGAGGGCGGCGTCGGTGAAGACGCCGCGCTTCTGCGAGGTGGAGAACTTGCCGCCGTAGTACGTCAGCCAGTTGAAGCCCTTGACGACGTCGACCTTCTTCCACGGCTCCCTGACCCCCAGCTCGGTGGCAGGGAACATCACGGTGTGGAAGGGGACGTTGTCCTTGGCCATGAACTGGGTGTAGCGGACGGTGTCGTCGGCCTCGTACCACCAGGACTTCCAGTCCCGGGTCTCGCCCGCGGAGGCGGCGTCGGCCCACTCCTTGGTGGCGCCGATGTACTCGATCGGGGCGTCGAACCAGACGTAGAAGACCTTGCCCTCGGCGGCCAGCTCCGGCCAGGTGTCCGCCGGGACGGGCACGCCCCAGTCCAGGTCGCGGGTGATGGCGCGGTCGTTGAGCCCCTCGGTCAGCCACTTGCGGGCGATGGAGGAGGAGAGCGCCGGCCACTGGTCGCCGACGGTGGCGATCCAGGCCTCGACCTCGTGCTGCAGCTTGGACTGGAGGAGGAAGAGGTGCTTCGTTTCGCGGACTTCGAGGTCGGTGGAGCCGCTGATGGCGGAGCGGGGGTCGATCAGGTCGGTGGGGTCCAGGACGCGGGTGCAGTTCTCGCACTGGTCGCCGCGGGCCTTGTCGTAGCCGCAGTGCGGGCAGGTGCCCTCCACGTAGCGGTCGGGCAGGAAGCGGCCGTCGACGGGCGAGTACACCTGGCGGATGGCGCGCTCTTCGATGAAGCCGTTCTCGTGCAGCCGGCGCGCGAAGTGCTGGGTGATCTCGACGTTCTGCTGCGAGGAGCTGCGGCCGAAGTAGTCGAAGGCCAGCTCGAAGCCGTCGTACACGGCCTTCTGGGCGTCGTGCGCCTGGGCGCAGAACTCGGCGACGGAGAGCCCGGCCTCCTTGGCGGCCAGCTCGGCGGGGGTGCCGTGCTCGTCGGTGGCGCAGATGTAGAGGACGTCGTGACCGCGGCGGCGGAGGTACCGGGAGTACACGTCCGCCGGAAGCATCGACCCGACCATGTTGCCCAGGTGCTTGATCCCGTTGATGTAGGGAAGCGCGCTGGTTACCAGGTGTCGAGCCATCCTTGGATGCTCCATTTCATGGATGAGGGGGATGAGGGGGCGAGTGGGCCCCGGGGCCGTCGCGTGCGCGTCACGGCGGGTGACGGGGCGGTGCGGGCGGCAACCGCCATCGTAGCGAACGGGGCCCATCCCGATCCCCCGGGTTTCCACGCGGGCGGAAGGACGGTCAGCCGGTGGAGGGCTGGGTGGAGGGCTTGGTGAGGTGGCTGAAGGCGTCCAGGTTGCGGGTGGACTCGCCGCGGGCGGTCCGCCACTCGTACTCCTTGCGGATGGCGCTCGCGAAGCCCAGTTCGAGGAGGGTGTTGAAGGCTCCGTCGGCCGCCTCCAGGACGGAGCCGAGCAGGCGGTCGATCTCCTCGGGGGTGAGGGAGGAGAGGGGGAGGCGGGCGGTGAGGTAGATGTCGCCGAGGGGGTCGATCGCGTAGGAGACGCCGTAGAGCTTGAGGTTGCGCTCCAGCAGCCAGCGGTGGACGCCGGCCTCGTTCTCGTCGGGGTGGCGGATGACGAAGGCGTTGAGGGAGAGGGAGTGGTTGCCCACCCGGAGGGAGAGCGTGGTGGAGAGCTTGGCGGTGCCGGGGAGGGTGACCACGTAGTCGCCGGGGCGGGGAGACTCCCAGGTCAGCTCGGCGTCGGTGAGGGCCGACTCGATGACGGCCGCGGAGGAGACGGAGGAGTCGGAGGAGTCAGACATGGCGCGAGCGTACGTGACGGCGGTGTTCGTGCAGGGCGGCGGTGTAGACCTCGGCGGTGGCGGCCGCGGCGGTGTCCCAGCCGAAGGAGCGGGCGTGCCGCGCCGCCGCCCGGCCGAGGCGGGCCGAGAGGGAGGGGTCGGTGGTGAAGGGGCGCAGGGCCTCGGCGTAGGCGGCGGGGTCGTGGCCGGGGACGAGGAAGCCGGTCTCGGCATGGCGTACGGCGACGGGGAGGCCGCCGACCGCGGCGGCGACCACCGGGGTGCCGGCCGCCTGGGCCTCGATGGCGACCAGGCCGAAGGACTCGCTGTAGGAGGGCATGACCAGGACGGAGGCCGCGCGGAACCAGTCGGCGAGGCGGTCCTGGTCCACGGGCGGGTGGAAGCGGACCACGTCGGCGATGCCCAGCCGGGCGGCGAGCTTCTGGAGCTTCTCGGGCTTGGCCAGACCGCTGCCGCTGGGCCCGCCGACCACGGGGACCAGCATCCGGCCGCGGAGGGTGGGATCGTGGTCGAGGAGGAGTGCGGCGGCGCGGAGGAGTATGTCGGGGGCCTTGAGGGGCTGTATCCGGCCGGCGAAGACGGGGATGAAGGCGTCGGGGGGCAGCCCGAGGCGGGCCCGCGCGGCGGCGCGGCCGTCGGCGGGGCGGAAGCGGTCGAGGTTGACGCCGGGGTGGACGACGGCCGTCTTGTGAGGTTCGGCCTGGTAGAAGCGGACCAGCTCGTCGGCCTCTTCGGCGGTGTTGGCGATCAGGCGGTCGGCGGCGCGGACGATCTGGGTCTCGCCGATCACCCGGGCCGCGGGCTCGGGGGCGTCCCCCTCCGCCAGTGCGGCGTTCTTCACCTTGGCCATGGTGTGCATGGCGTGCACCAGCGGCACCCCCCACCGCTCGGCGGCCAGCCAGCCGACGTGCCCGGAGAGCCAGTAGTGGGAGTGGACCAGGTCGTAGTGGCCGGGCCGGTGCCCCGCCCAGGCCCGCATCACCCCGTGGGTGAAGGCGCACAGCTGGGCCGGCAGCTCCTCCTTGGCCAGCCCCTCGTACGGACCGGCGTCCACATGGCGTACGAGGACCCCGGGCGCGAGTTCGACGGCCGGGGGCAGGGCGCCGGTGGTGGCCCGGGTGAAGATCTCCACCTCGATGCCGATGGCGGCCAGCCGGCGGGCCAGCTCCACGATGTAGACGTTCATCCCGCCGGCGTCCCCGGTGCCGGGCTGGTGCAGCGGGGAGGTGTGGACGCTGAGCATGGCGACCCGGCGCGGGGTGCGCGTCCGGCCGGAGAGGCCGGCCAGGCTCGGCAACCGGAGCCGGTGGGGGGACGACAGGGAGCCGGCGATCCGGGACGCGTACTGGCTCACGGGGGCGCGGGTCCTTCCGCTGCGGGGAGAGGGGGAGACTTCAGGAAGAGGGGAGACTTCAGGAAGAGGGGGACTGCGGGGACTTCAGGAGAAGGGGACTGCGGGGACTGACGGGGCTGCGGTGGTCGGGCGGGACTGCGAGGACTGACGGAGACTGCGGTGGTCGGGCGGGTGGCACAAGGGCGCGGCACACGGGCGGTGTCATCAAGCTCAACAGCGAGCGGTCCTCCCCGCATTTCCGCTTTGCCAATTCGTTGCATGGGGCATGGGGCATGGGGAATGGGGCGTGCGTGCGGACGGCCTTCCGACCGCCGGGGGCCGGGTCCTGCCCCGTACCCTCGTGCCATGGCCCCGCGCACCACCCGTCCGGTCGGCACCGCCACCCGCGGGACCACCAACCCCAACCGCCTGCGCCGTATGGACCGCTGGATCGCCGCCGTGCACGGCCCGGCGCTGCGGCGGGCGGAGCGGGCGCCGGTCGCGGTGGACCTCGGTTACGGGGCCGCGCCCTGGACGGCCGTCGAGCTGCTGGCGCGGCTGCGCACGGCCGACCCGAGGGTCCGGGTGGTCGGGGTGGAGATCGACCCGGAGCGGGTGGCCGCCGCCGGGCCGTACGAGCGGGAGGGGCTGCGGTTCGCGCACGGCGGCTTCGAGGTGCCGGTGGACGGCCGGCCCGCGCTGATCCGGGCGGCGAACGTGCTCCGGCAGTACGAGGAGGACGAGGTCGCCGCCGTGTGGGCCCGGCTGTGCGGGCGGCTGGCGCCGGACGGGCTGCTGGTGGAGGGGACCTGCGACGAGGTGGGGCGGCGGCATGTGTGGGTGGCGCTGGGGCCCGAGGGGCCGCGGACGGTGACCTTCGCGACCCGGCTCGGCTCGCTGGAACGCCCCTCCGACCTGGCCGAGCGGCTGCCGAAGGCGCTGATCCACCGGAACGTGCCGGGCGAGCCGGTGCACGCCTTTCTGCGTGACTTCGACCGGGCGTGGGCGGCGGCAGCGCCGTACGCCTCGCTGGGGGCCCGGCAGCGGTGGATCGCGGCGGCCGGGGCACTGGCCGGCGACTGGCCGTTGGTGGACGGCCGCCGCCGCTGGCGCCAGGGGGAGGTCACGGTGCGGTGGGAGGCGTTGGCGCCGGTGCTCAGCTGACGCCGGGAGCGAGGGGAAGGTGGACGTGGACCACCTTGCCGTCGGGTGTGGCGGTGGTGGCGGTGTGCGCGGCCAGTCGGCGGACCGTGGCCCAGCCGTAGCCGCCGACGGCTCCGGGCGGGCGCGGCCCGGACGGTGAGGCCGGCAGGGCGCGGGAGCGGTCGGCGACCGAGACCACCAGGACCGGCTGTGGGCCGTCCCGGATGATCACGGCCGCGAAGCCGGTGATGCCGCCGCCGTGCCGGAGGGCGTTGGTCGCCACCTCCGAGGTGGCCAGCAGGGCGTCCGCCACCGCGAGCGGGTCGGCGTCCCCGGCCTGCTCGGCCAGCAGCGCCGCCACCAGGTCGCGGGCCTCGTCCGCCCGCCGGGGCACCCCGGCCGCCACCGCCGGCTCCCGGAGCCCGGGTCTCTGGTCCCCCCGGTCCTCCCGCGTTTCGATCACGGCCTCCCCCGTTCCGCCACCGTTCCTCCATCCTTCGTCCCCGGCGCGACATCATGGCAGCTCGCCACCGCCCAGCCCCAGGGGCGCCGGACCGGGACGGCGTACGAGGAGGGGCCCCGACCACGGCGGACGGGCCGGTGAGCGGGCGGTTCCACGGCCCGGAACCGGGCGGGGACGGTGCCGTAGCATCGGCCGTCGATACCGAGGAGCGTGAACGTGACCCACGACGGTGGAGCTCAGCGACTGGTCGATCTGCTGACCGCGCAGAGCGACGAATTCATTTCCCAATGGGTACGGTCCGTGGGCGAATCGCTCAGGGGGCGCATCAGCCTGACCGAGCTGGGCCAGGAGCTGAACGAGCTCTACGCGGCGATCCTCACCGGTCTGGAGCGCGGCGGTCTGGCGTCCCGCGGCGAGGGCTTCGCCGAGGTGCGCAGCCTGCTGATGGAGCTGTCCCGCAACCGCGCCCGCCAGGGGTTCACGCCGACCGAGACCGCCATCAGCGTCTTCGCGCTGAAGGACGTGCTGGAGAACGCGCTCGGCAAGGGCGGTGAGGAGGACGTACGCGCCTACCTCCAGTTCTCCCGGCTGCTGGACGACCTGGGCCTGTTCACCGTGGAGTCCTACGCCCGGACCCGGGAGGAGATCATCTCCTCACAGGCCGACCAGCTCCTGGAGCTGTCCACGCCGGTGGTCAAGCTGTGGGACGGGGTCGTCGCCGTGCCGCTGGTCGGCACGCTGGACTCGGCCCGTACCCAGGTGGTGATGGAGCGGCTGCTCCAGGCGCTGATCGACTACGACTCGACCCAGGCGATCATCGACATCACCGGGGTGCCCGCGGTGGACACCCAGGTCGCGCAGCACCTGCTGAAGACCGTGGTGGCGGCCCGGATGATGGGCGCCGAGTGCGTCATCTCCGGTATCCGCCCGCAGATCGCGCAGACCATCGTGGCGCTGGGCATCGAGTTCGGCGACATCCCGACCAAGGGCACCCTCGCGGACGCCTTGCGGCACGCGCTGTCCGCGATCGAGCGGGACAAGAAGCTCGCCGAGGAGTACGGGGGTGGCCTGCTGTGACCGAGCGTGTGCCGATCCTGCGGATCGGCGACGTCCTGCTGGTGTCCATCCAGGTGGACCTGGAGGACCGGGTGGTCATGGACCTCCAGGAGGACCTGTCCAACAGGATCGTGGAGACCGGCGCCCGGGGTGTGGTGATCGACATCTCCGCGCTGGAGATCGTGGACTCCTTCGTCGGGCGGATGCTGGCGACCGTCGCCGCGATGTCCCGGGTGCTCGACGCGGAGACCGTGGTCGTGGGCATGCGCCCCGCGGTGGCCATCACCCTGGTCGAGCTGGGCCTGTCGCTGGGCGGGGTCCGCACCGCGCTCAACCTGGAGTCCGGTCTCGCCGCGCTGCGCCGGGCCCGGGCCGCCGGCCTCGGGTACGTTCCGGGGCGTCCCACTTCCGGCTTCCGCCCGGACCGTACGTGATGAGCGGCCATCCGCCCGGCGGCACCGCGCAGCAGCGGGACGAGGTGGTCCTGGACAGCAGCGCGGGGGTCGTCAAGGCGCGCCAGCTGGCGCGCACCCTGGCCCAGGAGGCCAGGCTCTCGCTGGTCGACCAGACCAAACTGGTGACGGCCGCCAGCGAGCTGGCCCGCAACACCCTGGTCTACGGCGGCGGTGGCCGGATGCAGGCCGAGACGGTGGCGGTCAACGGCCGTTCCGGCGTACGGCTGGTGTTCACCGACACCGGTCCCGGCATCCCGGACGTGGAGCTGGCGCTCACCGACGGCTGGACCTCCGGCGGCGGTATGGGCCTCGGTCTGAGCGGCGCCCGGCGCCTGGTCGACGAGTTCGAACTGGAGACCGAGGTCGGCAAGGGCACCCAGGTCACGATCGTGAAGTGGGTTCGTTGAGCTCCCCGGTGAACTCACCCATCCTGACCGAGGCCGAGCACATCACCTGGCTCCGGGTGGATGTCGGGCTGGCGATGTCCGCCCGGCGGGAAGCGTCCCGGCTGGCCAAGCGCGTCGGGCTGCCGCCCGACCGGGTCTCGGCGGTGGAGCTGGCCGCGACCGAGGCGGCGACCAACCTCCAGAAGCACGCGGTGGACGGGGCGCTGGCGCTGCGGGTGACCCGTTCCGGGCCGCACGCCGGGGTGGAGTTCGTCGCCACCGACACCGGCCCGGGCATCGCCCATCTGGCGAGCGCGCTCAGCGACGGCACCTCCTCCACCGGCACCCTCGGGGTGGGCCTGGGGGCCATCGCCCGGCTGGCGGACGTGTTCGACATCCACACCCTGCCAGGGCGCGGCACCACGGTGCTGGCCCAGTTCTGGGCGGGCGAGGAGGCCCGCCGCGCGGAACCCACCGGGATCGACGCGGGCGGGCTGACCCGGCCGATCGGCGGGGAGGAGCTGTGCGGGGACACCTGGGCGCTCCGCTCGGCGAACGCCTCGTTGGGCCGGGGATCGGGGGGCGGCCCGGGACCCGTGGCAGCGCAGGGTGCGGGGGACGGCCGGGGGCTCGTACGGTCGCAGGGGCCGGGGGGCGGATCGGGACCCGTATCGGCGAACGGCCCGGGGCTCCTACCCGCGCAGGGGCCGGGGGACGGCCCGGAGCCCGTATCGGCGACGGGTCCGGGGGGCGGCTCCGCGCAGGAGGTCACGGCCCCGGGTCCGGCCGCCGGGCCGGTGCTGGCGATGATGTGCGACGGGCTGGGCCATGGGCCGCAGGCGGCCCGGGCCGGTGATGTGGCCCGGGAGGCCTTCCGGGACAGCGCCCACACCCGCCCGCACCGGGTGCTGGAGGACCTGCACCGGGCGCTGCGCGGCACCCGCGGCGCGGCGGTGGCCGTGGCCCGGGTGGACTTCGCCGCGGGCACCGTGGAGTTCTCCGGGGTCGGCAACGTCAGCGCCTTCCTGGTACGGGGCGAGCGGCGCTCCTCGCTGCTCTCCGTCCCGGGCATCGTCGGCCACCACATGCCGCACACCCGCTCGTTCACCGCCGAGGCGGGCCCCGGCAGCGTGCTGGTGATGCACACCGACGGGCTCAGCGACCGCTGGTCCCCGCAGACCTTCCCGGGGCTCTTCGCCCGGCGCTCCACCGTGATCAGCGCGCAGATCCTGCGCGAGGCGGGCGGCCGCCGGGACGACATCGGCATCCTGGTCGTGAAGGCGCCCCGGCCGTGAGCGGCCCCCCGGCCGACGACCGCCACGTCCCCGGCCACGGCCGTGTGGAGCACGTCCCCGGGCGCACGGCCGACGACCGCCACGACCCCGGGCCCGTGGACCTCGTGCTCGCGCGGGTGGAACTGGCCGGCCATCCCGATCTCTTCCGGCTGCGCCGCCACGGCCAGGCGCTCTGCCGCGCGCTGGGCCTGGCGGAGCCCGAGCGGGTCCGTCTGGTCACCCTGATCAGCGAGGCCGGGTCGAGTCTGCTGGGCGCCGCCGGGCTGTCCGCCGAGTTCGCCTTCCGGCCGTCCGCGCCCGGGCCGGACCGGCTGGAGGTGCGCTTCGGGTGGGCGGAGGAACGGGAGCCGTCGGCCGAGATCATGGCGGCCTCCCGCCGGTTGCTTGACCTGTGCGCGCACGACAGGCACCGTCTGGTGCTCGGGCAGAACCTGCCCGGCCCCCGTAGCGCCGAGGACCTGTCGGCGCGGGTCCAGGAGGAACTGGCAGCATTGCGCGGGACCGACATGAGCGAGGAACTCCGCAACCAGAACCGCGAACTGCTGGCCGCCTTGGAGGAGGCGCGGGCCCAGCGGGAGGAACTGCGGCGCCTGAACGAGGAGCTGGAGGAGACCAACACCGGGGTGATGGCCCTCTACAAGGAGCTCTCCAACGAGCTGGAGGAGACCAACCGGGGCGTGGTCGCCCTCTACGCCGACCTGGAGGACCGCAGCCGCCAGCTCCGCCTGGCCAGCGCCGCCAAGACCCGGTTCTGGGCCAATGTCAGCCATGAGCTGCGCTCCCCCGTGAACGCGGTGATCGCGCTGGCGCAGCTGCTGCTGGCGGCGGACGCCGACCCGCTCACCGGTGAGCAGCACCGCCAGGTGTCGCTGATCGCCTCCTCGGGCAACACCCTGCTCGCCCTGGTCGAGGAGCTGCTGGACACCGCCAAGGCCGAGTCCGGCCGGCTGGAGCCGCAGCTGGTGGAGACCGATCTGCGGACCGTGCTCTACCAGCTGCGCGGCACCCTCTCCACCGCCGCCGGGGAGGGGGTCGAGCTCGACATCGAGGATGTGCCGTTCCCGGGCCGGTTCACCACCGACGAGGTGATGCTCACCCGCATCCTGCGCAATGTGCTGTCCAACGGGCTGAAGTTCACCGCCGCCGGTTCGGTGCGGCTCACCATCCGGGGCGAGGAGCGCACGGACGGCCTGTGGGCAGTGTTCACCGTGACGGACACCGGTGTCGGCATCCCCGAGGACCAGCTCGACCGGGTCTTCGAGGAGTTCTACCAGGTACGCGGCACCCACCAGCGCGGCCGCTCCGGCACCGGGCTCGGGCTGCCGTACGCGCGCCGGCTCAGCGAACTGCTCGGCGGCCGGCTGACCCTCACCAGCCGGGTCGGCAGCGGTACCCGGGTGGTCATCGAACTGCCCGCCGACCCGCCGGCCCAGGGGCGGCCCGGCACCCTCGGCGAGGGCCCGCTGCTGCGCAGTGTGGTGATCATCGACGACGACCCCGACTTCGTACGGACCCTCGGGCCGGTCCTCGACAAGCTGGCCGAGCACACCACCGAGGTCACCGACAGCAGCCAGGCGCTGCGCATGATCCGCACCACCATGCCGGACGCGGTGCTGGTGGACCTCGCCATGCCGGCGCCCGACGGCTACCAGGTGCTCCAGCAGATCGCCGCCGTACCCGCGCTGTCCCAGGTGCCGGTGCTCGTCCTCACCTCGACCGACCAGGACACCCTGGACCGCTCGCGGCTCACCCGCGCCCGGGCCGTCCTCAGCAAGACCCATCTCACCCCGGAACGCCTCGCCGCGGCCTTGGACGTGGTCCGGCCCGACCGCGAGCCCCGGCCGTCCACCGGCACCGGCACCGGCACCGGCACCGGCTCGGACACCGGAACGGACACCGGCTCGGACAGCGGCGCCGAGACCGATACGGGGATCGCGTGACCCTCCAGCGGCAGAGCGACGAACGGCCGGCCCTGGTGCTGGTCGTGGACGACAACCCGACCAACCGCTACGTGCTCGGCACCACCCTGCGCCGCGCCGGGCACCAGGTCGTCGAGGCCGCGGACGGCACGGAGGGGCTGGCGCTGCTGGAGCGGGCCGACCCGCGCCCCGAGGCCGCCATCATCGACGTACGCCTCCCGGACATGACCGGCTTCGACGTCTGCGAGCGGATCAAGGCGGACGCCCGCACCGCGTACCTCCCGGTCATCCATATCTCGGCCTCCGCGATCACCGTCTCCGACCGCACCCAGGGCCTCAACCGCGGCGCCGACGCCTACCTCACCGAGCCGATCGCCCCGGACGAGCTGCTCGCCACGCTCACCGCCACCCTGCGCTACACCCGGGCCCGGCGGCGGGCCGAGGACCTGGCGGGCCGGCTGGCCCGGCTGAACCAGATCACCCTGCGGCTGTACGGGGCGATCACCACCGGCGAACTGGCGCGCACCGCCGCCGAGGGCGCCGCCGCGGTGCTGGACGCCCCGGCCGACGCCCTGCTCACCGCCCCTGACGGGGAGGTGACCCACCTGGCCGGCCCCGGCGCCGAACTCCCCGCCGAGGCGCTGCCGTCGGCGCCGGGGGCCCGCCCGTACTGGGAGGGGCACAGCCTGGGCGAGCGGGTCGGGGCCGCGGTGGACACGGTGGCCCGGGCCGACTGGCCCCTGCCGATCGGGCCCGCCGGCGCCGACAAGGACACCGGAGCCGACCGGTCTTCCGGCACCGACACGGACACCGACGACGACGGCGGTGGCGGTGGCGGTGGCGATGACGGTGACGGTGACGGTGACGGCGCGCTGGCCGTCGCCCTGGCGCGGACCAAGCCCGGCCGGCCGCCCGCCGCCGTGGTGGTGCCGGCCGCCGCCGTGACCACCCCGCACGACCGGGACCTGCTCACCCAGCTCGCCCACACCACGGCGCTCGCCCTGGACGCCCTGCGCTCCTACAACGAGGAGCACGCCCTCGCGCTCACCCTCCAGCGCAGCTTCCTGCCCGAGGCGCTGCCCGCGAGCGGCCGGGCCGACTTGGCCGTGCGGTACGCGCCGGCCAGCGAGCACGCGGAGATCGGCGGCGACTTCTACGAGGCGGTGGATACGCCGACCGGCCTGGTCATCGCGGTCGGGGACGTCGCCGGGCACTCGCTGGAGGCGGCCATGCTGATGGGGCAGGTGCGGCACGCGCTGCGCGCCTACGCCCTGGACGGGCACGCCCCGCACGAGATCCACCGCCGCCTCGAACGGCTCCTCGGCACCCATGAGCGGGTGGTCGCGGTGACCCTGTGCATCATCCACGTACCGCATGACGGAGAGGTGCTGCGGATATCGAACGCCGGGCACATCCCGCCGCTGCTGCGCGGCCCGGACGGCCGGATCCGCATGGTCACCGAGCACGGCCCGCTGCTGGGACTGAGCCTGCCGCACGCCCCGCCCACCGAGGTCACCGCTCCGCCCGGCACCGAGATCCTGCTGGTCACCGACGGGCTGATCGAGCGGCGGGGCATCGACATCGACACCAGCCTGGGGTTGCTCCAGAAGGCGCTGGCCGAGGCGCCGGAGGACCCGGAGCGGCTCTGCGACCACCTGCTGGAGCGCTTCCCGCCGGACGGCCAGGACGACGTGGCCCTGCTGGTCGCCCGGCTGCGCTGAGCGCGCACGGGGCTGTTCACCCGAACGGCCCCGTCCCGTCGCCGCCCCGGCCCGGCGGGGCCACCCTCGGAAGCATGAGCAACGCACCCCAGGACCCCACCGGGTCCGCCCAGCACGCGTACGCCCACCACAACGCGTCCGGGGCCGCCCCGGGCGACCGGAGCACCCAGGGCCGCTCCCCCGGCACCGGCTGGGCCGCCGGCGGGACGATGTTCGCCGGTGTGCTGATGATGGTGCTCGGCATCATCGACATGCTCCAGGGCATCGTCGGCATCGCCCGCAACGACGTGTACGCGGAGATCGGCGACTACGTCTTCGAGTTCGACGCCCGCACCTGGGGCTGGATCCACCTGGTGATCGGCCTGATCGTGGCCCTGGTCGGCGCGGGCATCCTGTCCGGCGCCACCTGGGCCCGGGCCGGGGGCGTGGCACTGGCGGCGCTGGCGCTGATCGCCAACTTCCTCTGGCTGCCGTACCAGCCGGTCTGGGCGATCATCTCCATCGCGATCGCCGTCTTCGTCATCTGGGCCCTGTGCGCCGACGACACCCCGCGCGGTGGCGGCGCGGCGACCGCCTGACCCCGGGGCCCGGCTCCTGACTCCGGGTCCCGCGGCGGTCCCACCGGCGCCCGTGGCGCGAGACCATGTGCGCATGACCGACAACAACCAGCAGACGCAGACGACGGCCGTGGACGCCGTACCCGAGTGGGAGCAGCGGTTCCGGGCGCCCCGGGTGTCGCTGCCGGAGTGGGCCGAGGACGCCCCCGCCCGCTCCCTCTTCGTGTCCAACGCGACCGGCACCTACGAGCTGTACGCCTGGGACCGCGAGAGCGGCGGGCAGCGCCAGGTCACCGACCGGCCGAACGGCACCACCGACGGGGTGCTGTCGCCGGACGGGGCGTGGGTGTGGTGGTTCTCGGACACCGACGGGGACGAGTTCGGCGTCTGGATGCGCCAGCCGTTCCACGGCGGCCCGGACGAGCCGGCCGTGCCGGGGCTCGCCGCCTCCTACCCGGCCGGGCTGGCGTTGGGCCGGGACGGCACCGTGGTGGTCGGCCGCTCCACCGACGAGGACGGCTCCACGCTGCATGTGGTCCGGCCCGGTGGCGGGGAGCCGGTGGAGATATACCGCCACCGCGAGTCGGCCGGGGTCGGCGACCTGTCGCACGACGGCACCCTGCTGGCCATCGAGCACACCGAGCACGGCGACGCCATGCACTCCGCGGTGCGGGTGGTGCGCCCGGACGGCTCGCCGGTCGCGGAGCTGGACGACACCGAGGGGGGTACCGAGGAGCTGGGCCTGTCCGTGCTGGGCTTCGCCCCGGTGGACGGCGACACCCGCCTGCTCCTGGCCCATCAGCGGCGCGGGCGCTGGGAGCCGATGCTCTGGGACGTGGCCACCGGCGAGCAGCGCGACCTGGGCATCGACCTGCCGGGCGATGTGTCGGCCGAGTGGTTCCCGGACGGCACCGGGCTGCTGGTGGCGCACGGCTTCGAGGCGCGCAGCGAGCTGTGGCGGTACGAGATCGCCACCCGCGCCCTGGTGAAGGTGGACACCCCGCCGGGCACCGTCTCCTCGGCGACGCCCCGCCCGGACGGCACCGTGGAGTACCTCTGGTCCTCGGCCGCCACCCCGCCCGCGGTGCGCTCCACCTCCGGTGAGGTGGTGCTGGAGGCGCCCGGCGCGCGGGCGCCCGGTTCGGTGCCGGTGGAGGACGTGTGGGTGGAGGGCCCCGGCGGCCGGATCCACGCCCTGGTGCAGAAGCCGGCCGGCGCCACCGGTCCGCTGCCCACCGTCTTCGAGGTGCACGGCGGCCCGACCTGGCACGACAGCGACGCCTTCGCCGCGGGCCCGGCGGCCTGGGTGGACCACGGCTACGCGGTGGTCCGGGTCAACTACCGGGGCTCCACCGGGTACGGCCGGGAGTGGACGGACGCGCTGAAGCACCGGGTCGGGCTGATCGAGCTGGAGGACATCGCCGCGGTACGGGAGTGGGCGGTCGCCTCCGGGCTCGCCGACCCCGCCCGGCTGGTGCTCAGCGGCGGCTCCTGGGGCGGCTACCTCACCCTGCTCGGCCTCGGCACCCAGCCTCAGGCGTGGGCGGTGGGCCTGGCGGCGGTGCCGGTCGCGGACTACGTCACGGCCTACCACGACGAGATGGAGGCCCTGAAGGCACTGGACCGCACCCTGCTCGGCGGCTCCCCGGAGGAGGTCCCGGAGCGCTTCGAGGCATCTTCGCCCATCACCTATGTCGACGCGGTGCGCGCCCCGGTGTACATCTCGGCCGGGGTGAACGACCCGCGCTGCCCGATCCGCCAGATCGACAACTACGTGGACCGGCTGGCCGCCCGCGGCGCGGTGCACGAGGTGTACCGCTACGACGCGGGGCACGGCTCGCTGGTGGTGGAGGAGCGGATCAAGCAGGTCCGGCTGGAGCTGGAGTTCGCCGCCCGGCACCTGACGCCGGGGAGCTGAGGGCGGGCAGCGGTCGGCGGGGGCTCCCCGGGGGCGGCGTCTGCGCGGCCTCCGGGGGCGGCCCCGCGCGAAGAGGGGCCGGGCCGGTTCCGTACCGTGGTGGTGTGTACCGGTTCCTGACGACGCCCCGCTGGTGGGGGATCAACATCTTCGTCGTGCTGGCGATCCCCTTCTGCGTCTTCATGGGGACGTGGCAGCTCGGCCGGTTCGAGGAGCGCGTGGACACCCACCAGGCGGCCGAGCGGCGTCCGGACCCCGCCTCGGTGCGGGCCGCGCCGCTGCGGGAGCTGCTGCCGGTCGACCAGGAGACCTCCGGCCGGATCGCCACGGCCACCGGGGAGTACGGGCGGCAGTTCCTCGTCCCGGGCCGGGAGCTGGACGGCAAGCCCGGCTCGTATGTGCTGACCCTGCTGCGCATGGAGGGCGGCCAGGAGCTTCCGGTGGTACGGGGCTGGCTGCCGTCGGGCGCCGAGGCTCCCGGCGTCCCGGCCGGCCGGACCACGGTGAGCGGGGCGCTCCAGGCCTCGGAGCACAGCGGCAGCCCGGACGTACGCCATGGGGCACTGCCGTCCGGGCAGGTCGGCATGATCAGCGCGGCCTCGCTGGTGAACCTGGTCCCGGGCGAGGTCGTCGACGCCTGGGTGACCCTGACCGACGCCCCGGCCGGGCTGACCCCCGTCCCGGCGACGGCGGCGGAGGGCAGCGGGCTGGATCTGAAGGCGTTCCAGAACCTGGGCTACACCGGGGAGTGGTTCGTCTTCGCCGGCTTTGTGCTGTTCATGTGGTTCCGGCTGTTCCGCCGGGAGGCGGAGGCCGCCCGCGACGCCGCCCTCGGCCTCACCCCGGAGGCGGATGCCCCGGCGGCCGGACCCGAGGCCGAGGCCCCGGCCGCCGGCCTGAGGTAGACGGCGGCCGGTCGGAGCCCGTCAGGAATCGTGGCTCCGTCAGGAGGGCGCCAGCACGCCCGTGTGGTAGATCGCGCCCGAGCAGGCCTCGGTGATCGTGGCGGCGGCCGTGGGGGAACCCTGCTCGGCGGTGTGGGTCACGGTGACCCCGCCGTCGGCGAGACCGCCGTCCGCCCGCTGGAGCTGGGTGGGGGTGCCGGTGTCGGCGGTGTCCGTCCCCCCGCCGGGCGTCGGCGGCTCCTCGGTGGGCGGGATGGTGGGCTGGGGAGACGGCTCCTGGCTGCCGTTGTCCACCGGACAGGTCTCGGCCGGGACCCAGGCGAACTTCACCTCGTAGCTCCCCGACGGCTGGAGCAGCAGCGGCGCCGCCGCCTCCTGCCCCGGGTCCGGCAGCCCGCCCGCGGCGTCGCCCGCCGCGTGCCGCACCACCGACACCTTGGCCGGATCGGCGGCCCCGGTGGTGGCGAAGCCCACCGTCCCGGCGGCGCCGACCGCGCAGGCGGTCGGGGAGGTGTTGGTCACCCGGAAGGTGCCGTACACCGTGCCCTCCGGGTCGGGGCGGCCGAGGTCCGCGAGGGCGGAGCCGAGCTGGTCGGCCTGGCACACCGGCGTACTCACCGGGGCCGCGGTGCCGACTCCCCCGGCGCCCCCGCCGACGGTGCCGTCGGCCGTGCTCCCGGTGGCCGCCTCCGCGGAGGGACGCGGGCTGGGCGTACCGTCGCGGTCCTCGCCGGACGGGCTCTCCTCCACGGCGCGCGGGCCGTCCTCCCCGCCGCCGGTGGTGCCACCGCCGCCGTCCACGCTCTTGGACGAGCCCTCCGGGCCGCCCTGGGCGTGCTGGCCGTGCCCGGCGTTCACCGGGAAGTCCTCGGTGGTGTCGGGGGAACCGGCGACATGCACCAGCGCGGGCACCGCCGTACCGAACAGCAACGCGGCGGCGGCCATCCCCACCACGGCCTGCCGCTTGCGGGCCCGCCGCGCGGGCACCGCCCGGCGCAGATGGTCCAGGCTGCCCTCGGTGGGCGTCAGCCCCCGGACGGCGCCCTGCAGCATCCGCCGCAGCTCCAGCTCGTCGTCCACCCTGGACCCCTCGCCCGAACCGGCCGCATCCCCCGAACCGACCGCATCGGCCGCATCCGCCGAACCGGTCGCACCCGCCGGCCCGAAGGAGAGGGGCTGGAAGCTCGTGAAGGGGCCGTCCGCCGGGGGGTGCTCACGCCCGCCGGGTTCTCGATCCTCGTCCGACGGCGCCTCGTGGTCCGGCGTGCCGAGCTCCGCCGCGTCGCGGTCCGGGCGCTCGCGCCCCGGGCCCTGGTGATCCGGGCTGTTGTTCACCGTGTCGTTCCCAGTTCCGTCCGGTCGTGCGGCGCACCGTCCGGCCGCCTCCGCGCCGTCCCTGTGTCCCTCGCTCATGCCGTGGCCCCCATGGCGACGCGCAGCGCCGCGATTCCGCGTGAGCCGTACGCCTTCACCGAGCCGAGGGATATCCCCAGCGTCTCGGCGACCTGGGCCTCGGTCATGTCCGCGAAGTACCGCAGCACCAGCACCTCGCGCTGCCGCCGCTGGAGCCCGCGCATCGCCTTGATCAGCGCGTCCCGCTCCAGCTGGTCGTAGGCGCCCTCCTCGGCGCTCGCCATGTCCGGCATCGGCTTGGACAGCAGCTTCAGTCCGAGGATGCGCCGGCGCAGCGCGGAACGGGAGAGGTTGACGACGGTCTGGCGCAGATACGCCAGCGTCTTCTCGGGGTCGCGGACGCGGCTGCGCGCCGAGTGCACCCGGATGAAGGCCTCCTGGACGACGTCCTCGCAGGAGGCGGTGTCGTCCAGCAGCAGCGCGGCGAGCCCGAGCAGGGAGCGGTAGTGCGCCCGGTAGGTCTCGGTGAGGTGGTCGACGGTCGTCCCGGCGGCGGCGGTCGGCCCGGCGGTCGCCCTGTCCTCCGCCACCGTCCCGCCGACGGCGCTCTCGGCGCCGCGCTGGGACGGTATCCGGGGCGCCGTCCGCCTAGCGGCGGGCATCGGCGCGATCACCGGCATGCCCCCGCCCCGCCGGGACGGCCGCCGAAGCGGTCGTACGGAACCGGCCTGCGGCCGTACGGAACCGGGCGCCGGTCGCACGGCACCGGCCGGCGGCCGTACCGTGCCGGGCGCGGCACCACTGCCGGCCGGCAGGGCGCCGATGAGCGCCGCCGGGCCGGCACCGCCCGGGCCGGTGCGTCCGGCGCGGAGCGGGACCACCGCTGCGATGTCGAGTACCTCTGCCACGCCTGTTGGACACGCTTCCCCCCGTCAGGGTTGTACGCCCACACCACCGCTTCTGACGGTGTGCCGTCTGCCCTCATGCGTACCCGCTCTTCCCGAATGCCCCGTTAGCGCGGCTGCACGATGGGGCGACCGCGGAGACGCCCGGCTCCCGGCCGCCGGTTGCGGCACAGGGGGACAAGCATCGACGAACATGCCATCGCCCCAGGTCGAGCGGTCAGGGCGGCGGAACTCTGCCAGCCACTCACAGGGCGTTCACAGATCCTACAAACCCCCACTGACACGGCGACGGCGGCGGTGGTCCGATCCGGACCACCGCCGCCGTGCGACGCCGCGGCGCGACGCCGTCAGGGTCTCAGCGCCCGGTACCGCCGTAGACGACGGCCTCGTCCGAGTCGCTGTCCAGCCCGAAGGCGGTGTGCACGGCGCGGACGGCCTCGTTCACCTCGTCGGCGCGGGTGACGACGGAGATCCGGATCTCCGAGGTGGAGATCAGCTCGATGTTCACCCCGGCGTCGGCGAGCGCCTGGAAGAACCCGGCGGTGACGCCCGGGTTGGTCTTCATGCCCGCGCCGACCAGCGAGATCTTGGCGATCTGGTCGTCGTAGCGGAGCGATTCGAAGCCGATCAGGCCCTTCTGCTTCTCCAGGGCGTCGATGGCCTTGCGGCCCTCCGCCTTGGGCAGCGTGAAGGAGATGTCGGTCAGTCCGGTCGACGCGGCGGAGACGTTCTGCACCACCATGTCGATGTTGATCTCGTTGTCCGCGATGGTCCGGAAGATCGCGGCGGCCTCGCCCGGCTTGTCCGGCACCCCGACGACGGTGATCTTCGCCTCGGAGGTGTCGTGGGCGACACCGGAGATGATGGCCTGCTCCACCTTGAGGTCCCCTCGCGGTTCGTTGCTGACCCATGTGCCCTGGAGCCCCGAGAAGGAGGAACGCACATGGATCGGGATGTTGTAGCGGCGTGCGTACTCGACGCAGCGGTGCAGCAGCACCTTGGAACCGGAGCTCGCGAGCTCCAGCATGTCCTCGAACGAGATCCAGTCGATCTTCCGGGCCTTCTTCACGACCCGCGGGTCGGCGGTGAAGACGCCGTCGACATCGGTGTAGATCTCGCAGACCTCGGCGTCCAGCGCCGCGGCCAGCGCGACGGCGGTGGTGTCCGAGCCGCCGCGGCCCAGGGTGGTGATGTCCTTCTTGTCCTGGGAGACGCCCTGGAAGCCGGCGACGATGGCGATGTTGCCCTCGTCCAGCGCCGTACGGATACGGCCCGGCGTGACGTCGATGATCCGCGCCTTGTTGTGGACCGAGTCGGTGATGACCCCGGCCTGGCTTCCGGTGAACGACTGGGCCTCGTGGCCCAGGTTCTTGATCGCCATCGCCAGCAGCGCCATGGAGATCCGCTCTCCGGCGGTCAGCAGCATGTCGAACTCACGTCCGGCAGGGATCGGGGATACCTGCTCGGCGAGATCGATCAACTCGTCCGTCGTGTCGCCCATCGCGGACACCACGACAACGACCTGATGGCCGTTCTTCTTGGCATCCACGATTCGCTTGGCGACGCGCTTGATGCCCTCGGCATCGGCAACGGAGGAGCCTCCGTACTTCTGCACGACAAGGCCCACGTGCGCTCCTCGCTCAGTCCGTTTGCGGTCAGCTCAGTTTAACGAGCGGCCGGGAATCGCCCCTGCCCAGTCACATCGTGAGATGTCCCGCTCACCACCTGACCAGCATGATCTTCGCGATCTCGCGATCAGCCTGCTCAGCACGGGGGCGCCACGGCCGCTCGACCGGTTCCTGCCCGGGGCGGCGCGGGCTACGCGCGATTGTGGGCCGGCTCACGCGAGCCGGCCCACGGGCGGACCTCACCGGCGGACCCCACGGGCGGACCTCACGGGCGGACCTCACGGGCGGACCGGAGGATCGGCGTGGAACCTACTTGACGGTACGCATCCCCAGCGGGCCGAGGATCTCGGCGGCCATCACCCGGCCCGCCTCCTCGGCGAGCGCGTCCTCGGCGAGGTCCTCGTCGGTGTCCAGCCCGTCCAGCTCGGCCAGCGGCTGGTCGAGGCGGACGTGCGAGACCAGGGACTGCAGCGCTCGCAGGGTGGCCGAGGCGGTCGGGCCCCAGTTGGAGAAGTACGAGAACTGCCACCACCACAGCGCCTCCGTGGTGCGGCCCGCCCGGTAGTGGGCCAGCCCGTGGCGGAGGTCCGCGACGATGTCGGCCAGGTTGTCGGAGATCCGGAACGGCACCGGGGCCTTGCGCGGCTCGTACGGGTCGAAGACCTCGGAGAACACGTCCACCGGGTCCAGCATCACCGCGAACCGCATCCGCAGCTCGTCCACGTCCATGTCCGGACCGGCGTCCGGCTCGTAGCGCTCGTCGGGGACGATGTCCTCGTGTGCGCCGAGCCGCCCTCCGGCCAGCAGCAGCTGCGAGACCTCCAGCAGCAGGAACGGCACCGCGCTGTCCGGTTCGTCCCCCTTGGCCACTTCCGTGGTGGCGACGATGAAGGACTCGATGGAGTCGGCGATCTGGACCGCGAAACTGTCCGGGTCCATCGCGTGCGCGTGCAGTGTGGCGTCAGACATCGAGGAGTCGTCTCCCTTCGAACGCACGCCCGAGCGTGACCTCGTCGGCGTATTCCAGGTCGCCGCCAACGGGGAGTCCGCTGGCCAGGCGCGTCACCTTCAGGCCCATGGGCTTGACCATGCGCGCCAGATACGTCGCGGTGGCCTCCCCCTCCAGATTGGGGTCGGTCGCGAGGATCAGCTCGGTGACCGTGCCGTCCGCGAGCCGGGCCAGCAGCTCGCGGATGCGGAGATCGTCCGGACCGACGCCCTCGATCGGGCTGATCGCACCGCCGAGGACGTGATACCGCCCTCGGAACTCGCGCGTCCGCTCGATCGCGACGACGTCCTTCGGCTCCTCCACCACGCAGACGACCGCGTCGTCACGGCGCGGGTCGCGGCAGATTCCGCAGCGCTCCTCCTGCGCGACGTTTCCACACACCGCGCAGAACCGCACCTTGTCCTTGACCTCCATCAGCGCGCCGGCGAGACGGCGCACGTCGGCGGGCTCGGCCTGGAGGATGTGGAAGGCGATCCGCTGCGCGCTCTTGGGACCGACACCGGGCAGTCTGCCCAGCTCGTCGATGAGGTCCTGAACCACGCCTTCGTACAACGGAACGCCTCTCGTGGAGTGCTGTGATGCTTACGGTAGTTGCTGCGTGCGGAGGTGAGAAGGCGGGGGCCGCCGCGGGAGAGGCGGAGTCGGCGCCGCCCCCGGGCGCCGTGGCCCCGGCGCCCGGAGCCGGTCCGGCCGCCGTGGGGCGGGCCCGGTGCTCAGAAGGGCAGGCCCGGCATACCGCCGCCGCCCAGCCCCTGGGCGAGCGGGCCGAGCTTCTGCTGCTGGAGCGCCTGGGCGTTCTCGTTCGCGGCCTGGATCGCCGCCACCACCAGGTCGGCGAGGGTCTCGGTGTCCTCCGGGTCGACCGCCTTGGGGTCGATGACCAGGTTCCGGATCTCACCGGACCCGGTCACGGTGGCCTTCACCAGGCCGCCGCCCGCCTGGCCGTCGACCTCGGTCTGCGCCAGCTCCTCCTGGGCGCGGGCGAGGTCCTGCTGCATCTTCTGGGCCTGCTGGAGGAGCTGCTGCATGTTGGGCTGGCCGCCACCGGGGATCACGGTCACTCCTGGCACTTCGACGGGAACGGTACGTAGGGCTGCGCGAGAGCGCATCAAGCAAGCGAAAAGCCACGCCGACTCGGAAACACTCTCGGCAAGCCGAGCCTACGTGGTCCCCGGTGGGTGTGCCCCCTCAGCCCGCTCTCACTCTTTCGGGTGAGAAACGGGCGCGTCCCTCACCGTCCGGCACCCCTCGTGAGGGCGGAAAGCACGCGGAAATCCGGGGTTCCGGGCCCGATGCCCGCCATTCGGCGGTAGGAAAGCGGGGTGCGCCTCCGTACGCGTACACGGTTCAGTACGCATTTCGCGCAGCCACGTTCCGTACCGCCCGTACCGCGCGCACGGCCCCCGCGCACTCCCCCGCGGACGGCGGTCGGGCCTTGGACAAGCCCTGAAGGAGTGCCCCGGTGAGTCAGCCGGAGATGCAGCCCGGCCAGCCCGGCCGACCCGACCAGCGCGGGGCGCCCGGCGGCCGGGGCGGTGATCTGGCCGGCCGGCCGTTCCCGCTGGGCGACTGGGGCGAGCCGGCCGCCCGGCTGGACGAGCTGTACCGCTGGGTCGAGCAGGACGCCCTGCGTACGGCCGACTGGTACCTGGCCGATCGCGGCTGGAAGCGGCGCGGCGCGCGGGCGCTGCGGGGCGGTACGGCGCTGGGCGCGGTAGCCGGGGCCGCGCTGCCGCTGCTGGACCTCACCGGAGCGCTCGCCGGGGCCGCCGGCTGGGGCTATATGTCGCTGCTGCTGGGCGCCGCCTGCCTGGCCTGCGACCGCTACTTCGGCCTCACCTCCGGCTGGATGCGGGATGTGGCGACCGCGCAGGCGGTGCACCGACGCCTCCAGCGGCTCCAGTTCGACTGGGCGGCACAGAGCGTACGGGAGGTGCTGGGCCCGGCCGAGGGCACGGCGGGCGAGGCGGCCGAACGGTGCCTGGCGGTGCTGCGCCGGTTCTCGGAGGAGGTGGCGGAGCTGGTGCGGACCGAGACGGCCGACTGGATGTCGGCGTTCCGTTCCGGCCCGGCGCCCCTGGTGACGTACGCGGTCCCGGCGTACCCGCCCTCCCCCGGCGTACCGGACTCCGCCCCTCCGGCAGGCGGCTGCCGGCCGCTGCCCCCGGGCACCCGCCCCAACATGCCGCGCCAGCGCCCGCCCGAGCCGCGCTGAGGCGGACCGCGCCAAGCGGAACGCGGTCCGGGCGGCGGGCGGCAAGCGGCCGGCGGCGGATCCCGCCGTCAGCTGACCGAGGATCCGGCCGTCAGCTGAAGATGATCATCGAGCCCTGGCCCAGGCTCCGGGTCGCGGCCGCGTGCAGCCCCAGCCAGACATGGCGCTCCCGGGCGAACGGGCTGTCGTCGTACGGGACGGGGCCCGCCGGCTCCTCCAGGGCGGTGGGCCGCTCGGGGGGCCGGGGCGCGGCGGGCGGGTTGGCCGGGTCGATGCCGATGGCGGGTGCCACGTACTCCAGCTCGCGCAGCAGCCCGTGCGCGGAACCGAGCGGTCCGCCCCCGGCCAGCAGTGCGTCGTTGGACAGTGGCGCGCGGAAGTCCAGCGGGACGTACGCGCCGGCGTGGTCGTAGTGCCAGACCAGATGGGACTGTTGAGCGGTGGACTCGAACATCTCCAGCAGCTGCTCGTAGTCCCCGCCCAGTGCGTCGACCGGGGTGACGGCGAGGCCGCACAGCTGGAGCAGATAGGCGCGGCGCAGGAAGTGCAGGGCGTCGTAGTCGAACCCGGCGACGGGCGCCACGTCGCCGGAGAGCCCCGGCATATAGGCGAAGACCGGCACGGTCGGCAGACCGGCCTCGGTGAGCGCCGCATCATAGACGGCGATCTCCTCCGCGAAGGGGTTGTCGGGACTGTGGCAGAGGACGTCGACAAGGGGGACCAACCACAGGTCACAGGCCAAGGGGGACTCGCTCTCCTTCGGTCGCGGGTCGGGACAGCGTAGTGCGCGGTGGACGACGGCCCGCATCCGGCGGCCGGCGGATGCACGTCCCCTACCCACCGCGGGGGGCCGGTAGCCGCGGCGCACCGCGGCCAAGGACCGTCAAGGACGGTCGAAGCAGATCAGGGACGCTCAGGAACAGCGCTCCAGATGGTCGGCCCACCGCAGGGAGTGCGCGTTGTACGCGTCCATGACGGTGCTGACCGCCTCCGGGTCGGCCAGCGCCACCGCGTCGACCAGTTCCTCGTGCCCGCTCCACAGCCACCGGTCCCGCCGGGGGTCGGCCCGCAGATGGGGAACGGCGAACACCCAGGCCTGGACGCGCAGCCGATGCAGGAAGCCGACGATGTAGGGGTTGGCGACAAAGCCGCTGAGCTCCCGCCAGAACCGCAGGTCGTAGCCGATGAGGATGTCCAGCTCCCCGGCGCGCGCGGCCCGTGCCGCCTCCTCGCCCCGGCGCCGTACCGCCACCAGCCGCGCCCCCTGCGGCGGGGTGCGCACGGGGGCCCGCCGGACGGCCCCCTCGCCCGGCATCGCCCCGAGCGCCTGCCGCTCCTCCGGCCCGCGAGCAGGCACCGGCGGCCGCTCCTCCGGCGACCGGGCGGGCGCGGGCAGCGGCGTACCACCCCCACCGCCGTCCCGATCCCGACCCCCGTCCCGTTCCTGCTCCTGGTAGGTCTCCCCGTACACGCACAGCCGCCGGAAGACCCCGTCGACCACCAGGGCGCGGGCCTCGACCATGCCCCGGTAGTCCTCCACCGAGTAGCGGTGGACGCGGAAGCCCCGGTGCTGGTCGGAGTCGAGCAGCCCCTGCGCGGTGAGGTCCACCAGCGCTTCCCGGACCGGGGTGGCGGAGACCCCGTACTGCTCGGCGATCTGCTTGACGGTGAATTCCTCGCCCGGACCGAGACGCCCGGCGAGCACCTCGTCACGGAGCGCGTCCGCGATCTGCTGGCGCAGAGTGCTGCGGGTGACGGCTCCGCTGGCGGGCATGGGTCGGGCCCCCTCCTCGTGCATGGTTCCGGACACTTTAAGGCAGCCGGAGGAGGGGGCCGGGGGCTCGTGACGGAGGTCTCCCGCCCTCACGAGCACCGCCACGAGCCGGGCGGGGGTGCCCCGGCGCGGCGGGGGCTCAGGCCGCGGTGGTGTGCTCGTCGGCGACCGAGAGCGCCGCGTCCAGGGCGGCCAGGCCCTCCTTCGCCTCCGCCTCGGTGATGTTGCAGGCGGGCACGGCATGGGTGCGGTTCATGTTGACGAAGGGCCACAGGCCGTTCTTCTTGCAGGCCGCGGCGAAGGCGGCCATCGGGGCGCCCGCCTCACCGGTGGCGTTGTACGGCACCAGCGGTTCGCGGGTCTCCCGGTCCCGGACCAGCTCCAGCGCCCAGAACGCGCCGAGGCCGCGCACCTCGCCGACCGAGGGGTGCCGCTCGGCCAGCTCCCGCAGCCCGGGGCCGAGGATCCGCTCGCCCAGCCGGGCGGCCTGCTCGACGACCTTCTCCTCCTCCATCAGCTCGATGGTGGCGACGGCCGCGGCGCAGGCCAGCGGGTGACCGGAGTAGGTGAGTCCGCCGGGGTAGGGCCGCTTGTCGAAGGTGGCGGCGATCTCCGCCGAGATCGCGACCCCGCCCAGCGGCACATACCCCGAGTTGACGCCCTTGGCGAAGGTGAGCAGGTCGGGCACGACGTCGAAGTGGTCCACGGCGAACCACGCGCCGGTCCGGCCGAAGCCCGCCATGACCTCGTCCAGCACGAAGACGATGCCGTACCGGTCGCAGAGCTCGCGGACGCCGGCCAGGTAGCCGGGCGGCGGCACCATGATCCCGGCGGTGCCGGGGACGCTCTCCAGGATGATCGCCGCGATCGTCCCGGGCCCTTCGAACGCGATGGTGTCCTCCAGATGTGCGAGCGCGCGCTCGCACTCCTGCGCCTCGTCCGCCGAGTAGAACGGCGAGCGGTACGCGAAGGGGCCCCAGAAGTGGACGACGCCGGCCGAAGCGGTGTCGGACGCCCAGCGGCGCGGGTCGCCGGTGAGGTTGATCGCGGTGGAGGTGGCGCCGTGGTACGAGCGGTAGGCGGACAGCACCTTGCTGCGGCCGGTGTGGAGGCGGGCCATCCGGATGGCGTTCTCCACCGCCTCGGCACCGCCGTTGGTGAAGAAGATCTTGTCGAGGTCGCCGGGGGTGCGCTCGGCGATCAGCCGGGCCGCCTCGGACCGCACGTCCACGGCGAAGGCCGGGGCGAAGGTGGCCAGCTTCCCCGCCTGCTCCTGGATGGCCGCGACGACCTTCGGGTGCTGGTACCCGATGTTGGTGTAGACGAGGCCGCTGGTGAAGTCGAGGTAGCGGTTCCCGTCGTAGTCCCAGAAGTACGCACCCTCGGCGCCGGCGACCGCGAGCGGGTCGATCAGGCCCTGGGCTGACCAGGAGTGGAACACGTGCGCGCGGTCGGCGGCCTTGACGGCCGCCCCGGCCTGCGGATCGGCATGAGGGGTCAGAGGGGTCATGCGGGCCAGGGTAGGTAACCGCGGACGGGTGCCGGTATGGCCATCTTGTATGGCGGAAAGGGCCTGGATCGGCAGGGTGTCGTCCTCTACGGACGGCGCTCGGCCGCTCTGGAGAAAAGTACAGGCAAGGCGCCTCTCTGGAGAGAAGCACAGGCAGGGCGCCTCCCTGAAGAGAAGCACGAGAAGGGCGTTGACAGTGTCCTGCCTTCATGACAGCATTATGTCATCACCCACCGAGGAGGCACCCATGACCGGCACCGACTCCCGCACCTCCACCACTTCCACCACCACGGCCGCTGACGGCGAGGCCACGTCCGCCCCCGCCGCCCGCAAGCCCGTGTACCTCGCGGTCTACGACACCCTCGCCGACTGGGAGACCGGCCACGCCACGGCCTGGCTGGCCCGCTCCGGCTTCGACATCCGCACGGTCGGCCCCAGCACCGACCAGGTCACCAGCCTCGGCGGCCTGCGCATCTCCCCCGACCTGGCCCTCTCCGAGCTCCGCCCCGAGGACGCCTCCCTGCTGATCCTCCCGGGCGCCGACCTCTGGGACGCCGGGGACGACCTGGCCCCCTTCACCACCACGGCCCGCGCCTTCCTCGACGCGGGAGTGCCGGTCGCCGCCATATGCGGCGCCACCCTCGGCCTGGCCCGCGAAGGGCTGCTGGACGAGCGCCGCCACACCAGCGCGGTCTCCTTCTACCTGGCCCAGAGCGGGTACGAGGGCGGCAAGCACTACGAGGAGAGCGACGCGGTCACCGACGGCGACCTCATCACCGCCGGCCCGACCGAGCCGGTGGCCTTCGCCCGCGAGGTCCTGGGCCGGATGGGCGCCTTCGAGGGCAGCCGGCTCGACGCCTGGTACCGGCTGTTCCACAACTCCGACCCGGCCGCCTTCGAGGAACTGAACGCGGAGGACTGACCCCATGAGCACCAACGCGGCGAGCACCAACGCGGCGAGCACGAACGCGGCGAGCGAGTACAAGGGCGCTGACGAGGACGAGGTACGGGACCAGCCCCCGGGGTCCCGGCCCTCGGCGCCCCCCACCGAGCTCACCCCGGTGGAGGCCCATCTCGCCCGGCAGTTGCTGTCCCGCACCGCCCTCGGAGTGTTCCGGCTGAACGGCCAGTTCCTCGCCGAGTCCGAGCGGCTGGCCCGCCCGGCCGGCCTGACCGCCGCCTGGTGGCAGGTGCTCGGCGCCGTCCTGCCGGAGCCCCAACCGGTCTCCGGGATCGCCCGCACCATGGGCATCACCCGGCAGAGCGTGCAGCGGGTGGCCGATCTGCTGGTACGGGAAGGGCTGGCCGAGTACCTGCCCAACCCGGCCCACCGCCGGGCCAAGCTCCTCGCCCCCACGGCCGAGGGCCGCGCCTCGATCGCCCGCATAGAACCAGCCCACGCCGACCTCGCGGGCCGCCTGGCGGCCGAGTTGGGCAAGGAGGCGTTCGCCGAGACCGCCGCGGCGCTGGAGCGGCTGACGCGCGCCATGGAGCGGGTGATGGAGACGGAGGAGGCAGCCGGCTAGGCCGCGGGAGTCGTTCACCTGCTCCCCTGAGGTGCAGCTCTGACGGCTGTGGCGGCACCGGTCACGCAGCCAGAGGCGGGTCGCGGGGACGGTCGCCTCCCTTCTTGGTACCGGGGGGAGGCGGTCGCCTCCCTCCTGGTACCGGGGGGAGGCGTCAGTGCCGCTGGAGGCCCAGCGGGACCCCTCTCCACAGCTCCCGTACGTCCGAGGTGGCGTCGTCCGCCAGGTGGTCCGCCGGGACGGCCCAGAGCTTGACCGGGGTGGCATCGGGGGTGATCGGGGGCCAGCCCGGGTCTCCCGAGGCGGCGAAGTCGGCCCATGCGCGCAGCATGCGGCGGGACAGGGCCCGGTCCTGTTCGTCGGGGGCGCCGCCGATGAGGAACGCGGCGCCGTCGGCGTCCAGGTTGCCGAAGGCGAACGGGATGTCCGCGGTGTGCCAGGGCCGGGTCCAGCCGTCCGGGGTGGCCCGCCTGCGGGCGAAGCGCGAGAGGTACGCCCGTCCACCGGACGAGGGCCGCCCCTCCTCGCCTGCCACCGCCGCCGCCCGCCCACCGGCCCTCGCGTGGTGTTCGGCCAGCCGGGCGCCGTACTCACCGAACTGCGCGTCGCCGAGCAGCGCGAGATAGCGGTCCAGCACCGGGGCGCCGGGCATCAGCGCGCGGTAGCCGTCGAGCAGGTCGGCGGGGAGCCCCAGATCCCGGGCGCAGTCGGTGAGTTCCGCCTCCGAGGTGATCTCCCGCACCGCCCCGACCTCGTGCAGGAACCAGTACTCCTCCAGGGCATGGCACACCAGGAGGTCCACGTCCCCGGAGCTGCCCGCCTCCAGCGCGGAGAGCGGATCCATGGGCAGCACCTCGCCATCGACCACGGGCTGGAACACCACCGGGTCGTACGCCTGGATCGCGGTCACGGGGTCGTCCCCGATCACTCCGCCGACCCGGTCGGAGGCGTCCACCAGTCGCCGCGGTGAGGCGGAGAGCAGCCCCTCGCCCGTGGGCGCCACCCCGGCCTCGGCCGCGATCCTCGCCGCGGTCGCCGCGGCGACGCCGACGGTGAAGAAGGCGGCGGGCACGCTGTGGGCGATGGCCCGCCGGAACAGCCCGCGCGCCCGCTCCATCGCCATCAGGCACACCACCGACCCGGCTCCCGCGGAGTGCCCGGCGACCGTGACCCTCTCCGGGTCGCCGCCGAACGCGGCGATGTTCTCGCGCACCCAGCGCAGCGCGGCCACCTGGTCGAGCAGTCCCCGGTTCTCCGGGAAGCCCGGCACATGCCCGAAGCCCTCGAAGCCCACCCGGTAGTTGCAGCTGACCACCACCATCCCGGCACGGGCCAGGGCGCTGCCGTCGAAGTCGGGCTGGGCGGAGGAGCCGAAGGTGTAGGCGCCGCCGTGGATCCAGAACAGCACCGGCAGCGGCCCGCCGCCCGGCTCCGACGGCACCCATACGTTGACAGTGAGCACGTCCTCGTCCTCGGGGCGCCATACCGGTGCGCCGGGCAGCTCCGCCGACTGCGGGGCGATGGGCCCGAAGTCCCGGCAGTCGCGCGGCTCGCTCCATCCGGCGGCGGGCTGGGGCGCGCGGAAGCGGTGCGGACCGAAGGGCGGGGCGGCGTACGGGATGCCGAGGAGGGCGGTGACACCGCCGGGCGCCCGCCTCCCGCGCACCGGCCCGCTCATCGTGAGGAAAGACAGGGAGGGCGGGGATATCCGGGACCCCGTGCTCGGCTCTGGCGTGGCGCTCATATGCCGCCACCCTTCCACGCGCTCCCGGGCCCCCACCAGCGGTTTGCCGTGCCCCCCGCCGGGGCCGCGCCCCGGACAGGCGCCGTGTAAGGTCGGCCAGAACCCCGCGCCATCGCGGCGCCGGGTGCCGGACCGACAGCGCACCGAGGAGGTGAGTCCCCATCAACCGCAGGTCAGAACGGGTGCTCGCCTTCTCCGTTGACGCCTTCTCCGTCGGTTCTCGCACCGTCGGCTAGGGATACACGTCCGTACGGGAGCACCCGCGGTGCATCCCGAAAGGCTTCCCATGTCCTCCGTGCCCCAGCCCTCCCCTGAATCGTCGACCGCGGCCCTCCGCCCGCACCGTGCGACGACCGTTGCCGCCCTCCGCACCGCCGGGTGCGTGTTCGCCGAGGAGGAGGCGGAGTTGCTGCTCTCGGCGGCCCGCACCGCGGAGGAGCTGCACGCGATGGTCGCGCGCCGGGCGTCCGGGCGGCCGTTGGAGCATGTCGTGGGCTGGGCCGAGTTCAGAGGGCTGCGGATCAGTGTGGACGAGGGGGTGTTCGTGCCGCGCCGCCGTACCGAGTTCCTGGTGGACCGGGCCGCCGCGCTCGCCCCGGCGGCGGGGGCGGTGGTGGTGGACCTGTGCTGCGGTTCGGGTGCGCTGGGGGCCGCGCTCGCGGCCGGCCTGCACCGGCCCGAGCTGCACGCGTCCGACATCGACCCGGCCGCCGTCCGGTGCGCCCGTCGCAACATCGCCGCACCGGGGTCGGTCCACCTGGGTGATCTGTTCGCCCCGTTGCCGCCCCGGCTGCGCGGACGGGTGGACGTCCTGCTCGCCAATGTGCCGTATGTACCGACGGAGGAGGTGGAACTGCTTCCGGCGGAGGCCCGGGCGCATGAGGCGCGGGTCGCCCTGGACGGCGGCCGGGACGGGCTCGACGTGCTGCGCCGGGTGGCCGTCGAGGCGGCCGAGTGGCTGGCGCCCGGCGGCAGTCTGCTCTTCGAGACCAGCGAGCGGCAGGTCCCCGCGGCCACGGCGATCGTCACCGCCGGGGGGCTGGTGGCGTCCGTCGAGACCTGCGAGGACCTGTGGGCGACCGTGGTCGTCGGAACCCGCCGGGCCGCCGACGACCGGACCTGAGCGAACCGGGGTTACTTCACCGGGTCGAGGCAGAGGACGAACTTCTCGGACTCCCACTGCTGGGCGAGCGCGGCCTCGCCGACGGTGCCGCAGCTGTTGGTGTCGAAGGTGTCGTCGACGACCTTGACCACCTTGTAGTTGGCGTCCTTGTCCGAGCAGTCCTTGGTGTCCACCTCGGGGCTGTTCTCGCTGCCGGTCACCCGCACACAGTCGCCCGCCTCGGCGTGCACCGGGGAGTTGAACAGGTACGAGATGCCGAACTTGACCGCGATGGCCACGACGATCAGGGCGACCACCCGGAGGAACTTCTTGCCCTTGCCGCCCTTGGGCTTGGCGGCGGGGGCGGGAGCGGCCCCGTCGAAGGCGGGCGGCTGCGGCTGCTCGGCGGGGGCGGCGGGCGGCTGCTCAACGGCCATGGCGGATACGTCCTTGCGTGAGGTTCCGGTGATGATCGGGGAATCCGACAGCCGGAAGATCAGGTGATCGAACGGGCGTACGTTACTGAGACCGGGGGTACCCGAGACGCGCTATCGCGCCTTTACGCCGTCCTTATACCTCCCGATTACCAAACCGTGACGGCACGCACGCGGAACCGTGATGCAATCAGGACCTGACGCCCCGTCCGGGCCGAGAAGACGACGGTGCCGCCGGCCCCGCGGGAGGACGTTCACCGCGGCACCGACGGCCGTTCGCAGGTCCGGTGGCAGGGCCGGACCCCGGGCTCAGCAGCTCAGGTTGGACCCGGTCGGCACACCCAGGATCTGGGTGAAGCTCTGGTACTTGTTGATCCGGCTCTGGACCTGCGCCGGGTTCTTGCCGTCGCACTCCAGGGAGCCGTTGATGGAGCGGATGGTCTGGCCGAAGCCCGCGCCGTTGACCATGGCGTTGTGCGGGGTCATGGTCCCGGGGCCGTTCTGGGTGTTCCAGTACCAGAGGCCGGTCTTCCAGGCCACCGCCGGGTCGCGCTCCACCTTGAAGGGGTCGCGCAGCAGGTCGATGCCGAGGGCGTCACCGGCCGCCTTGTAGTTGAAGTTCCAGCTGAGCTGGATCGGCCCGCGCCCGTAGTACGCGGCCTGCCCGGCCGGGCACCCGTACGGCTGCGAGGAGTCGCAGTAGTGCGGGTAGTTGGCCTGGTTCTGCTCCACCACATGGACCAGTCCGCCGGTCTCATGGCTGACGTTGGCGAGGAACGCCGCCGCCTCCTGCCGCTTCACCGTGTCGCTGCCGGTCTTGGCGAACGCGGGGAAGGCGCTGAGCGCGTCGGTCAGCCCCTTGTACGTGTAGAAGGCGTTCCGGTTCGGGAACATCTGGTTGAACTGCGCCTCGCTGACGACGAAGCCGCTCGGGTTCGGGTTGGGCCCCGGCCCGGTACCACCACCGCAGGCACCCTGGTCGGCCCAGACGTCGGACGAGCCGGGCCGCTCGTTCTGCGTCCACCACTTCGCCTGCCAGTTGCGGCCGTTGTACGAGGCGGTCTTGCCGCCGGTGTAGACGGTGGACGCGCTCCAAGGGGCCACGCAGTCGGCAGCCGCGACGCCGGCCCCGGCAGGAGCGGCGGCACCCGCGCTCGGCGCGAACATGGCGATACCGGCGGCCGTACAGACCCCGGTGACCAGGGCGAGCATCCGCCGGGACAGGCGTCGGGACATACGTCGGGACATGAGGAAGCCCTTCCGTGGGGGGAGACCCGTGGGGATTGCGGGTCCGTAGATCGACCGACAGGTCGATCGGTGGGGGGATGGGCACAGCTCACCGGAATGGTCTGAACCTGTCAAGGTCTAGACCAGAACTCGCCATCGGTGTACGCGGCCAGCAGCGTGTCGATCCGCAGCCGCAGATCGGGGTGGTGGGCGCCCGCGACGACAACGGACAGCGCGTCGCCGTCCGCGACTCTCGCGAGCCGGATGTCCAGCGCGGCCAGGCCCCCCTCAAAGGAGTATGTGGACCAGCTGTCCACGTCCTCGTCCTCGGCGGCCTCCAGACCGCCCGCCACGGCGTCCCAGTCGGTCTCGTCGGCGCCGTACCAACCGATGTACTCAAGCAGCAGACCCACGAACGGAGCCAGGTTCCGCCGCGCGATCCGCCCGCCGAGGTCATGCAGCCTCGGGTCGGCGGTATCGTCCACCGGGGGATCCGCACGGAGGCCCGCGCTCACGGCGTGCTTGTCCTCGCCGCTGAGGCGCAAGTGCGCCCAGAGGTCCAGTCGTCGGCACGCGCGCTCGGGGTCGTAAGCCGCCCTCGGCAGTTGCGGGAGGCGTTTGCGGCCGGTCTCGTCCAGGCGATAGGGCATCGCGAACGCCGTGTCCCACCGGTCGAGTTCGGGGGTGAAGCGTTTCGCTGCCGCCGCGCTGTCCATGTCCAGGTAGCGGGCGATGTCCTCCCAGGAGCTACCGCGCTCGCGCTCGTAGACCACGGCGTCGACAACGAGCCGGTCCGCGAGTTGAGCGACGGTCAGCGCCTCGCCGGCACGACCTCCCGGGCCCGTGTAGGCGTCGAAGCGGGTGACCGCCAGATGCGCGGCCGTGTCGGCCAGGCCGACGGCGCGGTCACATAGGACAAGGCGCGCCAGAGCGGACCGGGAGAACCGGTCACGCTCGTGGTCATAGGGTGTGGTGTCCGTCATCGGGCACAGCGTGGCACAGCGACCAGGCCGGACAGTACGCGTTTTCCGCCCACCGCCCGGCTTCCCCCGCGCCGACAACCGGTCGCCGTCAGCGCGGGTGGCGGTCGAGGATCGCCTTGCGGCAGTCCGGACGTTCGGGCAGCGGGACGAGGTCGGCGGTGGTGTCGTCCAGCGCGTAGCAGAGCTGGGCGTGCAGCACCTCCGCCTCGGCGGGTGAGAGCCGCAGGGTGGCGTCCGACTCGAAGACCCGCTCGCGCCGCAGCCACAGCTCGATGGCGATCGACCCGTCCTCCTCACGCCGTACGGGCTTGCTGGGAACCCGACGGACCTGTACGGGCGGGGTGTTGCTCATACCGCCACCCCCAACGGGCAGACCGGGACGAGGTCGCCCTGCGGCGGCTCCGGCGGATGCGGTACGCGTACGGGCTCGGGCTCCGGCTCCCGTACGGGCGCGGGCGCGGCGGGCGCGGGACGGGCGAGTGCGAGACCGAGGCCCGGGCGGATACGGTGGGACATGCTGACGCTCCTGTGAGGGGTGGGTTGGCCACGCCCCGGGGTGCCGCTAACACCGCCGGGGCACTCTTGTCCGCCACCCGGCTACTCTCGGGGAGGCGACCGCTACACACGGTACGCCTCACTCGAAGCGTAAAACAACATGTTGCCTGATGTGGCATATGCCAGCTCAGACGAGGTCGTCGAACTCCCCGGCCTTGGCGCCCGCGAGGAAGGCGGCCAGCTTGGACTTGGTGGTGCGCACGACCACGCCCGGGTCGTCGCTCTCCCTGAGCAGCACTTCGCCGTCCGCGGTCGCCATCTCGATGCAGTTGTTCGCCTCGCCGGAGTAGGACGACTTCCGCCACTCGATGTCCATGGTCCTCATCGCTCTCATAGTTCCTTCTGCACCTGCCGGACGAAGTCCCGCGACAGCTCCGGGGTGAGAGCCCGCCACTCCATGCGGCCAACGGCAGCATGGTAGTTGGCGAGGTGGGTCGCGGAGTCCAGGAACATCAGCCCGCTGGGCACATCGATCTGCACGGTGTCGAGCTGAGCCACGGGCCCGTGCGCGTACAGGGTCGAACTCGCCGCGCTGGGAAACGCTCCGGCCGAGAACGGCACGACCGTAAGGGTCACCGCCGGGTGCTCCGAGTAGGTCAGCAGGTGATCCAACTGGCGTCGCGCCACGGTCCGGTTGCCGAAGAGCATGCGCAGCGACGCTTCATGGAGCACGAACGAGCACCGCGGCGGCTCGGCGCGCTCCAGGAGCGCCCGTCGGCGCATGCGGAACTCCACGTGCGTCGCTATGGCCTCAGCCGTCGGCGGCGGGATGGCCTCGGCGAAAACCGCCCGGGCATAGTCCTCGTGCTGCAACAGACCGGGCTGGTTGGTGATCTGGACGTGCCGCAGGCTCACCGCGTGGTGCTCCAGCTCGGCCAGGTCCAGCATGAACGAGGACATGGAGTCCCGGAAGTCGTCCCACCAGTTCCAGTCTCCCGACCGCTCCCGGGCCATCTCGGCCAGCGCGTCGATCAACCCCTGGTCCGGGCAGGAGTAGTTGGCCGCCCAGACCCGTACCCGGTCGGCGCTGACGCCCGAGCGGGCCGCCTCGGTGTTGCTCACCGTCGTCCGGTCGGTGCGGTGCAGGGCGGCGGCCTCGTTGATGGACATGTTCACGTGCTCGCGCATCCTGCGCAGCTCCGTGCCCAGGCGGCGCTGCCGCTCGGTGGACGGCTTCCTCACAGGCATGCCGTCACCCTATGCCCACCCCCCGACACACCACGGCGGCCGGTGGGCGTCACACCCACCGGCCGCCGTCAGGCGAACGCACGTCCTAGAGGAAGGAGTTGATCTCGATCGTCTCGGTGCGGCCCGGGCCGACGCCGATCGCGGAGATCGGGGCGCCGGACATCTCCTCCAGGGCCTTCACATAGGCCTGCGCGTTCTTCGGCAGGTCGGCGAAGGTCTTGGCCTTGGTGATGTCCTCGGACCAGCCCGGCAGGTACTCGTACACCGGCTTCGCGTGGTGGAAGTCGGACTGCGAGTACGGCAGCTCCTCGACGCGCTTGCCGTCGATCTCGTAGGCGACGCAGACCGGGATCCGCTCCCAGCCGGTGAGCACGTCCAGCTTGGTGAGGAAGAAGTCGGTCAGGCCGTTGACGCGGGTGGCGTAGCGGGCGATGACCGCGTCGAACCAGCCGCAGCGGCGGTCGCGGCCAGTGGTGACGCCGCGCTCGCCGCCGATGCGGCGCAGGTCCTCGCCGTCCTGGTCGAACAGCTCGGTCGGGAACGGCCCGGCGCCCACACGGGTGGTGTACGCCTTGAGGATGCCGATCACGCGGCTGATCTTCGTCGGGCCGACGCCCGCGCCGGTGCAGGCGCCGCCGGCGGTCGGGTTGGAGGAGGTGACGAAGGGGTACGTCCCGTGGTCCACGTCCAGCAGGGTGCCCTGGCCGCCCTCGAACAGGACGACCTTGCCCGCGTCGATGGCGTCGTTCAGGATCAGGGTGGTGTCGGCGACGTAGGGGCGCAGCTCCTCCGCGTACCCGAGCATCTCCTCCACGATCCGCTCGGCCTCGATGGCGCGGCGGTTGTAGACCTTGGCGAGCAGCTGGTTCTTGCCCTCCAGCGCCGCCTCCACCTTCTGGGCGAGGATCGACTCGTCGTAGAGGTCCTGGACGCGGATGCCCACGCGGTTGATCTTGTCGGCGTAGGTGGGGCCGATGCCGCGACCGGTGGTGCCGATCTTCCGCTTGCCGAGGAATCGTTCCGTCGTCTTGTCGAGAGTGACGTTGTACGGGGTGATCAGATGGGCGTTGCCGCTGATCATGAGCTTGGATGTGTCGATGCCGCGCTCGTTCAGTCCGCTCAGCTCGGAGAGCAGGACCGCCGGGTCGACCACGACGCCGTTGCCGATCACCGGGGTGCAGCCCGGCGAGAGGATGCCGGAGGGGAGCAGGTGGAGCGCGTACTTCTGGTCACCGACGATGACGGTGTGGCCGGCGTTGTTGCCGCCCTGGTAGCGGACCACGTAGTCGACGGAGCCACCGAGCAGGTCGGTGGCCTTCCCCTTGCCCTCGTCACCCCACTGAGCACCGAGCAGCACAAGTGCGGGCACAGGCGTACACCCCTTCCGGGCGGGGCATGTCCAAGTGGCGGGCGCGGCGGCATCCGCCGTACGTGTGTGCCGTACGCCGGTGTACGCCACCAACCGAGCCGTCGAACCGGTGCCCCGGAATAGACGAAGCCCCTGGGCGCAATCGCGCAAAGGGGCTCTTGCACAAAGATGCTACCCGAGGAAGGACCGACGTGTCGGCTCCCGACCAGCTGCTGGTCATCATCGACCCGGTCGCGCGCCGTGGCGACGGTGAGTCCGTACGCATCGCCAAGGACGTGCTGTGTGCCCGCGCCGATGTGCGGATCAGCCTTCCGGACGGCCCGGCGGAGTTCGCCCGGGCGCTGGACCGGTGCGGTTCGCGGCGGCCGGTGGTGGTCGGGGACGACCGGGCGCTGCTGCGCGCGGTGGACCGCCTGCACCGGGGCCGGGGGCTGGCGGACGGCGCGCCCCTGTCGGTGGTGCCGGTGGGACCGCCGGGCTCGGTGCAGCTGGCGGGCGGGCTCGGGGTGCCGCTGGGCGCGGTGGCCGCGGCCCGCTCGGTGCTGGAGGGGGTGGCTCGGCGGCTGGACCTGCTGGTGGACGACAGCGGCGGGGTGGTGCTGCGGGGTTTGCGGATCCCGGCCGGGGCGGCCGGAGTGCCCGCGGTCGTGGACGGGGTGCCGTACGGGGCCGGCCCGGCGGGCGGGGTGTGGGACACCTGCCGCTCGCTGGTACGGACCCTGGTGCGGCCGCCGGTGGTCGCGGCCGCGCCCCGGGCGGCGGTGCGCCCCGCCCGTACCCACCGGCTGCGGGTGGAGGCGGACGGGCAGCTGCTGAGCGACCTGGACGCGCCGGTGGAGGATGTGACGGTGGTGTCCCGTAACGGCGTCGCCGAGGTGGTGGTACGGCCACGGGCCGGTGCCGACCCGATACGGCGGGAGGCGTCCGCGATCACCGTCTCGGGTGCGTCCTTCCGCTACCGTGCCGACACCGCGCAGGTCACCGGCCCGGTGTGGACCCGGACCTGGACGCTGCGCCGCTCGGCGTGGGCGCTGACCCTGCCCGCGGGGAGCCAGCTCCCGGCCCCGTAGAGCTCAGCCCCGTAGGGCTCAGCGGGGTGGGGCGGAGAGGGAGAGGACGGCGTCCGCCACCTTGGTGCGCTTGCCGCCGCGTTCGCGGTGGAGGGTGCCGGTGTTGCAGTAGGTGACGGTGTCGGCCGGACCGAGTGCGTCGATCCGGCCGACGCAGTCCGGGATGGTCAGCACCATCCGGGTGCCCCGGTCCAGCGGGCGGACCACGGTGGCCGGCTGGTCGCCCGCGCTCACCCAGCGGTCGCCGTCCAGCCGGAACAGGGTGGCCGGGCGGTGCCGCTTCTTCTTGTCGTCCTCGGTGCGCCGGCTGTTGTCGCAGGTCCAGGCCGCGATGGTGGCGTACAGATGCCGGTCGGGGCCCCACCAGAGATCTCGTACGTCGATTCCGCCGGTGACACCGGCGATATAGCCGGGGGGCAGGGCCGCCGTCTGGTCGCTGCCGCCCACCTCGCCCCGGAGCCCGAGCGGATGGATCGGGAACGGGGCGACGCAGCCGCCGGGGTTGTTGCGGGCGGCGACGGCTATCCGGTCGCGGCCGCCGACCGTGGCGAGCGCGGCGGGCATGTTCGCGTTGGAATCGAAGGGCGGGCGGTAGGCGGCGGTCTCCCGGCCGTCGGCGTCGAGGAGCCGCAGGTCCATGCCGGTGTCCCCGTCCGCCGTGATCGTGTACTGGGCGGTCAGCAGATGGTCGCGGGTGCCGCCGAGGAAGCGGATCTGCCAACTGCTGCCGTTGCCGGCCGGGGTGGTGATCCTGGTACCGGTGGCGTCGGGGTCGGGGTCGGTGAGGTCGAAGCGGAGTGCGCGGGTGTCCCCGTCCTGCCATCCGAGGACGGCGACCTCGTGGTCGCCCACGGGCGCCAGGTCGTAGCAGCCGGGGCAGGGCAGCCGGCGTATCCCGCCGGTGCCGGCGTCCACGGTGATCAGCCGGGTCTCCTCGGGCTGCTCCAGCATCGCGTCGTCGGAGAGGAACACCACCCGGCGGCCGTCATGGGTCCACACCACCGTGTTGTTCAGCGGGTCGGCCAGGTCGAAGACGCGCGGGACGCGGACCGGCGGCCGGCCCTCGCGCATCAGGACGAGCCCCTTCTCGGTGGTGTACGCATACGAGGCCCCGGCGGACTGGGACGCGGGAGGGGGACGGCCGGAGCCGGGCCCTCCCTGCCCTGCCCTGTCGCCTCCGCTCCCGCCCCGGCCGTCTCCGGCCCCGTCGCTCCCGGCGCGGGTGACGAGCAGCGTCGCGGCGACGGCCAGCACCACGGCGAGGGCGACGAGGACGGCGAGCCGCCCGACGGTGATCCCCTTCGCCCCGGTCATGAGCCCGCCCCGATCACGGCGATCCCCCTCATCTCGATCATGAGCCCGCCCCGGTCATGGTGATCCCTTTCGCCCCGGTCATGAGCCCGCCCCGCTCACGGTGATCCCCTTCGGCCCGGTCGTGAGCCCGCCCCGGTCGTGGTGATCCCTTTCGCCCCGGTCATGAGCCCGCCCCGCTCACGGTGATCCCCTTCGGCCCGGTCGTGAGCCCGCCCCGGTCGTGGGCCCGGATCCGGTCGCGGACCGGGGGTCCACCCGGTGCCAGCCGTCCACGCGCTGCTCGTACGCCGCGCCATAGCCGGCGGGCGGGCGGCCGCCCGGGTCGGCGGGGCCGGTCAGCTGGAAGGGCTTGCCCGCGTGGTCGATCCGCTGGGTGAGGACGCCATCCGCGGTGGCCACCACCAGCTCCAGGCTGAACGAGCAGTGGTGGCGGACGGTGGTGACGCCGATGGAGAGCTTCTCCAGCTCACCGGGCTTCACGGTCAGGGTCTTCTCGTCGAAGTAGTTGCGCTCTGTCCATTTCAGGCCCCCGGTGGTGTGGGCCCGCAGTTGGGGATACGGGTCGGCCGCGTCCAGGTCGAAGCCGAGCGCCACCGTGTCGCCGGTGCCCTGCGAGCGGTAGACGAAGTGCGTGCCGTCCAAGGGGGGCCCGCACTTCTTGATCACATTGACGTCCGTGATCTGGACCTGCTCGGCCGCGTTCCCCCGGAGAGCGACGGTGATGGTGCCGGCCCCGGTCACCACCGCCTTGTTCCGCTCACGCCAGTCGTCGTAGGCGTCCGAGTCCTGTGTGACCTTGGAGTTGAAGTCCCCGAGCTCGGCGTCGGTCATCCGCAGGATGCCCGGCAGCGCGAAGTCCTTGCCCGGCAGATCACTGACCGGGCCGCTGACGGAGGTGACCAGCACCGGAGGCGCCCCGGACGGGGCCGGACGGGGCCGGGTGTCCACGCTGGGGCGGGAGTGGGCGGGGACGCCGCCGTCCCGGCTCTGCCACCACAGCGTGCCGCCGACCGCGAGCCCGATGACCAGCAGCAGGCAGACCACGGTGGCCAGCGGGCCGACGGTGCGGCCCGTCGCGGGCGCGGGGCCGTGGACGAAGAGGTTGTGGGTGGAGCCGACCGCCAACCCGCCCTGGGAGGCATGCGCACTGCCGGGCGTACGGCGGCCGCCGTGCCCGTCGTCCTCCGGTCCGTGGACCGCTTGGGGGGCCTGGTCGGCGGGGGCGCCGCCGGGGGCCGGTCCGGCTAGCCCTCGGGCCGGACCGGCGGCGGAGGGGGGCTGAAGCTCACGCCCCCGTTGATCAGGGCGGCGGCGAGTGAACCCTGCTCGGCGTGGACCCGGATACCGCCCTGGACATGCTGGTCACCGCCGCGGACCTCCCGCGCGGCCGGCTCCCGCTCCACCAGCCGGTGCAGCTCGGCGGCGGCCTCCTCGCGCTCCGGGCCGTCCAGCCGCTCCAGGGTGGTGATGACCCGGTCCCGCCAGGCCGCCCCGTACCGCTCCAGCTCGGCGCGGGTCGGCGTGCCGTCCGCCAGCAGCTCGGCGGCACCGGCGTCCAGCTCGGCGAGGGCGCCTTCCCCGCCTCGGGCGTCACCCCGGCCGAGCCAGCCGCCGAGGCGGGTGCGCAGCCCTTCCCAGGCGTCGGTGCCGGCGGCGGTCGCCACCGCGGCGCCCGCCGCCGCGGCGAGTGTCAGCAGTTCTTCGGTCAGCATGGTGCGGCCCCTCCCCGCGGGCGTACGGCCGCGGTGCCGTCCTCGGCACCCGCCCCCCGTACTTTCTGTATACGCACAGTAACCGACCCGAACCGCCGCGTCAGCGGAATAGCGGGATATGGCGATGATCCGCCACGCCCCTTCCCACCGAGCCGCTCAGACCTCCACCATCAGCGCCTCCAGCCCCCGGATCACGAACCCCGGCTGCCAGGTCGGCTCCGCCACCAGTCGCAGCCCGGGGGCGCGGCGCAGCAGCTCCGCGAAGGAGGCGGTCAGCTCCAGCCGGGCCAGCGGGGCGCCCAGGCAGTAGTGGATGCCGGCGCCGAAGGAGACATGCGGGTTGTCGGCGCGGGCGAGGTCCAGGCGCTCCGGGTCGGTGAAGCGGGCCGGGTCGCGGTTGGCGGAGCCGAAGAGCAGCGCCACCTCGGAGCCGCGCGGGATGACGGTGCCGTCGATCTCGATCTCGTCCAGCACCCACCGTTCGAAGAGCTGGAGCGGGGTGGCGTAGCGCAGCAGCTCCTCGACGGCCGTGTCCAGCGCGACCCGGCCCTCGCGCAGGGCGGCGAGTTGCTCGGGGTGGCGGAACAGGGCCCACCAGCCGTTCGCGGTGGTGTTGACGGTGGCCTCGTGGCCGGCGTTCAGCAGCAGGACGCAGGTGGAGACCATCTCCTGCTCGCTGAGCCGGTCGCCCTCGTCGTGGGCCGCGATCAGGGCGCTGATCAGGTCGTCGCCGGGGGCCTTGCGGCGTACGGCGATCAGTTCCCGTAGATACGCCGAGAACTCCTCGGAGGCGGTGACCGCCCGGCGCGCGGTTTGCTCGTCCGGGTTGAGCTCGTACATCCCGCAGATCGCCGCCGACCAGGGGCGCAGAGGGGCGCGGTCGGCGGCGGGGATGCCGAGCATCTCGGCGATCACGGCGACCGGGAGGGGTTCGGCGACGGTGGAGAGCAGGTCCCCGCCGCCGTCCGCGAGGAGCCCGTCGACCAGCTCCGCGGCCAGCCGCCGTACCACCGGCTCCAGCCGCTCGACGGTGCGCGGGGTGAACGCCTTGGCCACCAGGCGCCGGATGCGGGTGTGGTCCGGGGCCTCCAGGTCCAGCAGCCCGTTGCCGTTGAGCACGGTGAACGGCTCGTGCACGGCGGGCGGCGGGGTGCGGCCGAACTCCTCGTGGGTGAAGCGGTGCAGATAGGTGCGGCCAAGGCGGCGGTCGCGCAGCAGCGCCGAGACGTCCGCGTGGTGCGGGACGAGGTACTGGCGGGACGGCTCGAACCAGTGCACCCGGCCCCGGGCGCGCAGCTCGGCGTAGGCCGGGTACGGGTCGGCGAGGAACGCGGGTGACCACGGGTCGAAGTCCATCAGCGGACGATAGGCCGTCCCCCGGGGCGGCCGAAAGGGGCGGACCCGCCACCAGAGCGGGCCCGTCACCTGAGCGGCGGGAGGCGCCCGCTCACCACGGGATGGCCAGGCGGGGCCGGTTGACCTGGTCGGGCCCGCCGCCGGAGCGGCCGGGGGCCCGCTCAGCCCGGGGTGGCCAGGCGGGCCCGCCCACGCCGTCGCCACCAGCCTCGCCATGGGCGCTCACCCCGGGGTGACCAGCCGGAGCCGGCAGACCGGGCCGGGCCGGCCGAGAGGGGCGGGCCCGCCACCAGAGCGGCGGACGGGGGGCCCACCCAGCCCGAGTGACCAGCCGGGCTCGCCATCGCCATCAGGGCTCAGCCCGGGGTGACCAGGCGGGCCTCGTAGGCGAAGACCGCCGCCTGGGTGCGGTCGCGCAGGCCGAGCTTGACCAGGATGCGGCTGACATGGGTCTTGATGGTCGACTCGGCCACCACCAGCCGGGAGGCGATCTCCCCGTTGGAGAGTCCCTGGGCGATCAGCACCAGGACCTCCGTCTCGCGCTCGGTCAGGTCCCCTATCTGGGCCTGGGCGGCCGGGCGGGACGGTTCGACCGACTTGGCGAACTCGGTGATCAGCCGCCGGGTGACGGTCGGGGCGAGCAGCGCCTCGCCTTCGGCGACCACCCGCACGCCCTCCGCCAGCTGCCGGGCCGAGGCGTCCTTGAGGAGGAACCCGGAGGCCCCGGCGCGCAGCGCCTGGTACACGTACTCGTCCAGGTCGAAGGTGGTGAGCACCAGCACCTTGGCGTCGCCGTCCGCCGCGATGATCTCCCGGGTGGCGTCGATGCCGTTCATCTCCGGCATCCGGATGTCCATGAGGACCACGTCCGGTCTCAGCGCGGCGGTCTGGGTGACCGCCTCCCGCCCGTTGACGGCCTCCCCGGCGACCTCGATGTCCGGCATGGCGTTCAGCAGGACGGAGAAGCCCTCCCGGACCATCACCTGGTCGTCCACGATCAGCACTCGGATGGTCATGACAGCTCCTCGGCGCGGTCGGCCCGGTCGTCCCGGGGGGTCGGCACGGCCGGTACGGGGAGCCAGGCGGCCACCTCGTAACCGCCCTCCTCGGTCGGACCGGCCGTCATCTCGCCGTCCAGCATCGCCACCCGCTCCCGCATCCCGGTGATGCCGTGCCCGGCGCCCGGCGAGGGCTTGACCAGTCCGCGCGGCGGCCCGTTGACCACCCGCAGCCCCAGCCCGCCCAGGACGTAGGACACCTCCACCCGGGCCTCGGCCCCCGGTGCGTGGCGCAGCGCGTTGCTCAGCGCCTCCTGCACGATCCGGTACGCGGAGAGCTCCACGCCCTGCGGCAGCTCCCGCCGCGCCCCGGTGACCGCGGCCTCCACGCTCAGCCCGGCGTCGCGGACGTTGGACAGCAGCCCGTCGAGGTCGGCGAGGGTCGGCTGCGGGGCCTCGGGGGCCTGGTAGTCCTCGGCGCGGACCACACCGAGGATGCGGCGCAGCTCGGTGAGGGCGGAGACCGCGTTCTCCCGGATGGTGGCGAAGGCCTGCTCCAGCTCGGGCGGAGGGTTCTCCACCCGGTAGGGCGCGGCCTCGGCCTGGATGGCGACCACCGACATGTGGTGGGCCACCACGTCGTGCAGCTCGCGGGCGATGGTGGTGCGCTCCTCCAGCAGGGTCCGGCGGGAGCGCTCCTGCTGGGTGACGGTCCGCTCGGCGGTGACCTCCTGGGTGGCCTGGCGGCGTACCTGGAGCAGGGCGACGACCAGCAGGAAGAAGGCGGAGAGGGCGGTCATCGCGAAGGCGTTGGAGGTGATCCCCCGGCCGAAGACGAAGTGGGCGACCGGGCCGTAGAGGGCGGTGATCACCCACATCCAGGCGGCCGCCCGGGGCCGGGTCCGCGCGGCGGCGACCACCAGGACCATCAGATGGGCGACGAAGGAGGCGGGCGCCCAGGGCCAGTCGTCCCAGTACCCCTGGCCCAGTACGAGGACGAACGGGGCGGAGAGCATCGACAGCCAGAACGCGGCGACCGGCCGGACCAGGGTGAGGGCGATCGCGGCGGCGGGCACCACCCCGCCCAGCCCGGCGCCGGTGCTCCAGGCGAAGACCGCCAGCCAGAACGCCGCGGCGATGATGACGGCGTGCGGCAGATAGCCGGCGTAGGCGCGTATCCGCACCGGCAGGCGGCGGGTCACCGGGCCGTCGGTGCGCATCCGGGGAAGCAGCCGGTAGTCGAGGACGTCCTGGAGGAGCTCCTGGCGCAGGCCCTGGAGCAGGCCCTGCGCCATGACGTACTCGGGGCTTCTGGTCTTGGTGTCGGTCACAACGAAAACGGTAAGCCGGGACGAGGACGCGGTCGTCACCTTGGATACGGATCCTTCCGCGTCCGTCCCAGGTACTACTCGGTGACCAGGTACTACGCGGTGAAGGCCCCGGCGTGCTCGGCGGCCCACCGGGCGAAGGTGCGCGGGGGCCGGCCGGTGACCTTCAGCACGGTGTCGTTGGGGGTGCGGCCCTCCGCCGGGGTGTCCCCGTACACGCCCAGCAGGAAGTCGATGACCTCCTGGCCGTGACCGGCCGCCCGCCACCGCGCCTCGGCCTGCTCGGGGGTCAGCTCCACCAGCCCGATCGCCCGGCCGCGCGCCGCACCGAGGAGGTCCACCTTGTCCTGGACGGTGAGCGCCTGCGGCCCGGTGATCAGGTACGACCGCCCGTCGTGGCCGTCCCGGGTGAGCGCGGCGGCGATCACCGCGCCGATGTCGGCCTCGTGGACCATCGCGCTGAGCCGGCCGGTGAACGGCTCGCGCACCTCACCGGTGGTGCGGACCGGCTCCGCCCACTCCAGGGCGTTGGCCATGAACTCCACCGGCATGGCCACGGTCCAGGCGATCCCGGCCGCCCCGGCGCCCTCGCGCACCGCCTGCTCCAGCGGGGTGTCGCCGCCGCCGTGGAGGACGGTGATCCGGCGCACCCCGGCCTCCCGGGCCAGCTCCAGGATGCGCGGGCCGGTCGTCAGCGGGGAGAAGTAGGCGTCCCCAAAGGTGATCAGATGCAGCCCGGTCGCCCCGGTGAGCGGGCCGGCCAGCGAGTCCGGGTCGTTGAGGTCGCCCCGGACGACCTCGACGCCCTCGGGGAAGTCGGCCTTGCCGGGGTCGCGGGTGAGCGCCCGGACGGGCTGACCGAGGCGCAGCAGTTCGAGGACGACCTGACGGCCGACGGTTCCGGTTGCTCCGGCTACGAGATTCGTCATACCGGGAAAGCTACGGAGACTTGCGGTCAGCTCCGGTCCTGAAAGGGCCGGCCGAGTCGGTGCTCACCAGCCGAGTCGGTGCTCACCCTGCGATCCGTCCTCACCAGGGGACCCGTCCTCACCAGGCGAGCTGGGCGATCTCCTCGGCGACCACCGCGCAGGCGTCCGCGGCCGGGTCGATCAGCGGAAAGTGGCCCACGCCGTCCAGCAGCGTGAGACCGGTGCTCTCACCCGCCATGGCCGCCGCGTCCGCGTAGGCCTCGGCGATCTCGGCCGGGACGACGGTGTCCGCGCGGCCCTGGACCAGGGTGGTGGCGATGCCGGTCGGCAGCAGGGCGGCCGGGTCGGCGTGCGCGGCCCGCTCCTCGAAGAGGCCGCCCGTGCCGAGGAGCTGCCGCACCGCTCCCCCGCACAGCTCCAGCTCGGCGGCGCGGGCGAGGTGCGCGAGCGGCGCGAGGGCGACCACCCCGCGCAGTGCGGGCGGCGCCGGCAGCCGCCACGGGGAGCCGGGCGGTAGTACGTGCCGGGCGGCCGCCCACAGCACCAGGTGCCCGCCCGCCGAGTGGCCGGTGAGCACCAGCCGCCGCGGATCGGCGTCGGGCAGATGCCGCTCGGCGAGGCCGGGCAGCGCGTCCAGCGCGGCGGCCGTGTCGTCGAAGGTCTCCGGCCAGCGCCCCGCGAGCGGTTCGCCGTCCGTCGCCGTCTCGCCCTCGGCGCCGCCCCGCCGGTACTCGACGGTGGCGACGGCGAACCCGCGCCGGGCCAGGAAGTCCGCGAACGGGGTGATGTGCCGGCGGTCGTAACGGGCCCGCCAGGCACCGCCGTGCACCACCGCGACGAGCGGCGCCCGGCCGCCGGGCCCGCCGCCCCCGGGCGCGTAGAAGTCCACGACCTGGTCGGGGTGGTCGCCGTACGCGGCGGTGGAGTCCGGGGCGACGACCGGGTGCGAGAAGGCCGACGCCTCCTCAGCGGCATCGCGGGCGGCGGCATCGCGGGCGACCTCACGGGCGGCGACCTCGCGGACGGCGACCTCAGGGACGGCGGCCTCACGGGCGGCGGCATCGGGCATGCGGCGGAGCCTTTCGGTGACGGGCCGGACCGGCCTGGGCTGCGGGGACGGTACCAGGGCGGACCGGTTACGAGGACGGCCAACGGTGCACGGAGGATGCGGGCCCCGGGGGCGCGAGCCGCCGGTGCGCTGCCACCGGTGCACTGCTGCCGGTGTACTGGGGCGGAAGGCATCGCGGGTGCGGGCCCCCAGGGGCGAGCCACTGGTGCGCTGGGGCGGAGAGCCACCGCGAGTGCGGGCCCTGCGGCCGCGAGCCGCCGGTGCGCTGGGGCCGGCGCGCTGGGGCGGAGGACCGTAGACCGTCGGGACAGGGGCGGAGGCCCGTGGGCCGTCGAGACAAGGGCCCTCCCCACACCCGGAGGCCCGGGCCACTCGCCCCCACGCCCGCTCCGGGCACCCCGCAAGCCCGGACCGCCGGCCCCCACGGCCCTCCTCACACCCGGAGGCCCGGACCGCTGCGTCTGCCGCGCGGTCCGGGCCTCGGGCGGGAGTCCGCCGTTATCGGGTGCCTACGAGGCGCCCCCGGCCGTCACTCTGGCCGCCGCCCCGGCCCCGGCCGGGACCTCCGCCAGCACCTCGGCGAGGGTCCGCGCCGCCCGCTCGGCGTCCGCGAAGCCCACGTACAGCGGGGTGAAGCCGAACCGCAGCACATCCGGGCGGCGCAGGTCGCCCACCACACCGCGGTCGATCAGCCGCCGCATCACCTCCGGCGCCTCCGGGCAGCTCAGCGAGACCTGGCTGCCGCGCTCGGCGTGGACCTCGGGGGTGACCGGGACGACCCGGCCCGCCGGAACGTACGCGGCGACGCACTCCAGGAAGAAGTCCGTCAGCGCCAGGCTCTTGGCCCGTACCGCCTCCACCGCGACCCCGTCCCAGACGTCCAGCGCCGCTTCCAGCGCCAGCATCGAGAGGATGTCGGGGGTGCCGACCCGGCCGCGTACCGCGCCGTCCGCCGCCGCGTACTCGGGGGTCATCCCGAACGGGTCGGCGTGCGAGGTCCAGCCGGGCAGCGGCGAGTCGAAGGCCGCCTGGTGGCGCTCGGCCACATACAGGAAGGCCGGGGCGCCCGGCCCGCCGTTGAGGTACTTGTAGGTGCAGCCCACCGCCAGGTCCACGCCGTGCGCGTCCAGCCCGACCGGCAGCGCCCCGGCGCTGTGGCACAGGTCCCAGATCGCCAGCGCCCCGGCGGCCCGGACGGCGGCCGTGATGCCCGGCAGGTCGTGCAGCCGGCCGGTCCGGTAGTCGACGTGGTTGAGCAGCACCGCCGCCGTACGCGGCCCCACCGCCGAGGCCGCCTCGCCCGGAGCCACCGGGACCAGCCGCTTCCCGGTGAGCCGGGCGGCGGACGCGGCGAGGTAGCCGTCGGTCGGGAAGGTGGTGGCGTCGACCAGGATCTCGTCCCGCCCCTCCCCCGCCAGCCGGACCGCCGCCACGACCGCCTTGAAGACGTTGACGCTGGTGGAGTCGCCGACCACGATCTGTCCCGGCGCGGCGCCGACCAGCGGGGCGATACGGTCGCCGATCCGCTCCGGCGCGGTCCACCAGCCGCTCTCGTCCCAGGAGCGGATCCGCAGCTCGCCCCACTCCCGGCCGATCACCTCGGCCATCCGGGCGGGTACGTGCGCGGGCAGCGCCCCCAGCGAGTTGCCGTCCAGATAGACGGTCTCCTCGTCCAGCGCGAACAGCTTGCGGTGCCCGGCGAGCGGATCGACCGCGTCCAGCTCCCGGGCCGCGTGGCTCTCAGAGCTCTCGACGGTCTCAGACATGGCTGCGCGCCGTCCACAGCTCGGGGAAGACGTTCTTCCGGGCGCGCTTCTCCAGCCAGGCCACGCCCGCCGAGCCGCCGGTGCCGGTCTTGGAGCCCATCGCCCGGCGGGTGGCCATCAGATGGTCGTTGCGCCACCGCCAGACCAGCTCGCCGACATCGGTGAGCGCCTCGCCGAGCCGGATCAGCTCGCCGTTCTGGTCCGGGTCGGCGTAGATCCCGGCCCAGATCTCCTCCACGGCCGGGGACGGCTCGTACCGCTGGGAGAGGTCGCGCTCCAGCACCTCGCGCGGCACCGGCAGCCCGCGCCGGGCCAGCAGCCGCAGCGCCTCGTCGTACAGGCTGGGCTCCTGCAGGGCCTTCTCCAGCTCGGCGTGGACCCGGGGCGCGCCCCGGTGCGGCACCAGCATGGACGCCGACTTGTCGCCGAGCAGGAACTCCATCCGCCGGTACATCGCGGACTGGAAGCCGGAGCCCTCGCCCAGCGCGGCCCGGTAGGAGTTGAACTGCGCGGGGGTGAGCTGGCCGAGCGGGGTCCAGGAGGCGTTCAGCGCCTCCAGCTCGCGCACCGACCGCTTCAGCGCGTCCCGCGCCACCGGGATCCGGTCCTCGCGCAGCGCGCGGCTCGCGGTCTCCCACTCGTGGACGATGACGGTGAACCACAACTCCATGACCTGGGTCGTCACCAGGAAGACCATCTCGCCCGGGTCGTCCGAGAGCGGATGCTGGAGGTGGGTGAGGACGTCCGCCTGGACGTAGTCCTCGTACGGCGTGGTGCCGGCGAAGTCCAGGTTCGGGGTGTCCGAACCGGCCGCTGCGGCATCGGGGGCAGTAGACATCGCTGTCTCCATCAATGCGTGCTACCGGGTAGCGGTCCGCTCCGTCCAGTCGACTGGAGAGCCCCGGTCCCCTCGGGGCCCCGCCACCCTCGGTGCTAACGGCGGCCCCGATCGCATCATGACACGGTTCGCCCGACCGTGTGTGCGAGCCGGGGCACGAGCCGGAACGCGCGAAGCCCCGGGCGCGCGATCGCACCCGGGGCTTCGTACACCGTCCCCAGCCCTCAGCTCAGGGAGTCCCCCGCAGTCCCCCGCACTCAGCTCAGGGTGTCGGCGGCGAGCGGCGAGGAGTCCCGCAGGAACTGCGAGCAGCGCTCGAACTCCTCCTGCTCCCCGATGGCGCCGGCGGCCCGGGCCAGGGCGTGCAGGGCCCGCAGGAAGCCGCGGTTCGGCTCATGCTCCCAGGGCACCGGGCCATGGCCCTTCCAGCCGCTGCGCCGCAGGGAGTCCAGGCCCCGGTGGTAGCCCGTCCGGGCGTAGGCGTACGACTCGACGACCCGGCCGCCCTCGAAGGCGTCGTCGGCGAGCTGCGCCCAGGCGAGTGAGGAGGCGGGGTACTTCGCCGCGACGTCCGAGGGGGCGGTGCCGGCGGCCAGCAGCTCACGCGGCTCGGGATCGTCGGGCAGACGGGTGGGGGGAGGTCCCCCCAGCAGGTTCTCGTGGATGGCCATGCCCCCAGTGTCACCCACCGCCACCCGGCGCCCGCCACCAGCCCGCACGCGGAAAGGCCGCAGGCCCGGCACCGCATCCGCCTACGCCACGGGCCCGGCACCGTTGTCCATCGGTGCCGGGCCCGTGCCCGGGGTCCTGCGGGTGCTACGGGTGCTACGGGTGTTACTTCAGCTTGGTGCCGGTGGAGCGCAGCGCGGCGCAGGCCTCGGCGACCCGCTTGGCCATGGACTCCTCGGCCAGCTTGCCCCAGGTGCGCGGGTCGTAGGTCTTCTTGTTGCCGACCTCGCCGTCCACCTTCAGCACGCCGTCGTAGTTCCGGAACATATGGGCCGCGACCGGGCGGGTGAAGGCGTACTGGGTGTCGGTGTCCAGGTTCATCTTCACCACGCCGTTCTCCAGCGCGGTGGTGATCTCCTCGGCGGTGGAGCCGGAGCCGCCGTGGAAGACGAAGTCGAACGGGTTGGCCTTGCCGTACTTGGCGGCCACACCCTCCTGGAGGTCCTTCAGCAGCTCGGGGCGGAGCACCACGTTGCCCGGCTTGTAGACGCCGTGCACATTGCCGAAGGAGGCGGCCAGCAGGTAGCGGCCCTTCTCGCCCAGGCCGAGCGCCTCGGCGGTGCGGATGGCGTCCTCGACGGTGGTGTACAGCTCGTCGTTGATCTCGTGGGTGACGCCGTCCTCCTCGCCACCGGTCGGGGTGATCTCGACCTCAAGGATGATCTTGGCGGCGGCGGCCTTGGCCAGCAGCTCCTGGCCGATGCTCAGGTTGTCGGCGAGGGTCTCGGCGGAGCCGTCCCACATGTGCGACTGGAAGAGCGGGTTCTCACCGCGGGCCACCCGCTCGGCGGAGACCTCGATCAGCGGGCGCACATAGCCGTCCAGCTTGTCCTTGGGGCAGTGGTCGGTGTGCAGCGCCACGGTGATGTCGTACTTCTTGGCGACGATGTGCGCGAACTCGGCCAGCGCGACCGCGCCGGTGACCATGTCCTTGCTGTGCTGACCGCCCAGGAACTCCGCACCACCGGTCGAGATCTGGATGATGCCGTCGCTCTCGGCCTCCGCGAAACCGCGCAGCGCGGCATGCAAGGTCTGCGACGAGGTGACGTTGATGGCCGGGTAGGCGAACTTGCCTGCCTTCGCCCGGTCGAGCATCTCGTTGTAGATCTCGGGGGTTGCGATGGGCATGGTCCGCTCCTTGTGATCCGCGGGTGGTGTTGCGTTGGTGTCCCTGACCTGGGGGCGACGTCATCGTCGCCCCCATCTTTCCAGATGGCCCCGGAGGGTCCACCCGGCGCCCGAGCGGCCACCGAGCAGCGGCCGAAAAGGGCACCCGAGTGGGGCATACGGGTGGGGGCGGCACTCCACCGTCTGGGCCAGCGGCACCCCCGCCTCGGCGGCGAACCGCCGCAGCAGCCGGGCCT